>JBCCHV010000017.1 GCA_039028635.1 Acidobacteriota bacterium | reverse complement strand
GGGGCGCGCAGCCCCTCTCCGGCCCAAGAAGCGCGGTTCTTGGGCCTCCTCTCCCGTCGCGGCGGCTGAGCCGCCGCCGAGCCCTTCTGGGCTCGGTCGCAGGTTGCCGATGAGTTTTTCAGCAGCCTGCAAAAGAACTGCTCGATCGTCCGTTCGGGATGTGATGCTGGGGCGCCGATCCTTGCAGGCAATGCGAAAACCGCCTCGGTCGGGTACGGAGATGTTTCGCCGTTGGTGAGGGCCGGATAGGATCCGCGGCATCGTGATCAGCGCCGAAGAGACCGACCCGCTGCGCCGCGAGAGGGCCGTGCCCGCGGCGCGATCCCTGGTGGCGCTGCTGCGCCTCGGGGACTGGTGGCCTCACCTGGTGCCGGTGATTCTGGCCTGCCTTTACGCTTGCCTGGTGCTCGGTGCCGAGGCGGTGACGCTGGCACGGCGACTCCCCTGGTTTCTGGTGGCGCTGGTCGCGCTGGCCAGTTTCGGCTACCTGCTCAACGATCTGGCCGATGCCGAGCAGGATCGGCGCGTCGGGCGCCGCCGGGCGGCATTCCTGCGCCCCGCCCAGCACCGGGCACTGGTGGTGCTTTCGCTGTTGGTTGGGCTGCTCGGCTGGACGTTGCTCGCGGCGCCGCCGGCGGCGTCGCTGTTGTTGGCGCTGCAGCTCGCCCTGTTGGTCGCCTACAGCGTTCCGCCGCTTCGCCTCAAGGAGCGCGGTCTCCTCGGCGTGATCGCCGACGCCCTCTACGGACACGTCCTGCCGGTCGCCATCACCCTGCTGGTCTTCGCACCCGCACCGGGCGTCGCTCCGGTGGCCCTGGCGGTGGTCCTGTGGTCTCTCGCCAAAGGGCTGAGAAATATCCTTTTGCACCAGATCGAAGACCGTAAGCGAGACCGTCGGGCAGCGGTCCGCACGCTGTTGTCGCGTCGTCCTCCACTGGCCGTTCTGTCGGCGATCAACCGCGGGCTACTGCCCCTCGAGATTGTCGCCCTGTCGGTTCTTCTGGTGGTGCTGGCGCCGGCTTGGTGGGGGTTCGTGGCGTTTCTGGTCTTCACCTTCCTCAAGTTCTCGGCTTGGAAGCTCTGGTCCTTGCCGAAGCGTTACCGTCGGCTCAAGTTCCTCTGGTTCCTGAACGATTTTTACGAGGAGTGGATCGGCCCGATCTTGATTCTCATCCTGGCGGCTACGGATGGTCGTTGGCTGCTGCTGCTGCCGCTCCACCTGCTGCTCTTTCCGCGGCTACTGCGCCGCATGGGCCAGGACTTGCCGACCATCGGACGCAACCTGCAGTGAGTCGCGAGAGGGCCTGATCATGTGCGGCATCATTGGCGAGATCGCGCTGGCCGGAGCCATCGACGCGGTGGCCTTCGATCGACGGCGCGATCTGCTGAGCCACCGCGGGCCGGACGATGCCGGCACCTGGCTGTCGCCGACGGCGGCGGTCGCCCTGGGGAACCGGCGCCTCGCCCTGTGCGATCCCTCGCCCGCCGGCCGGCAGCCGATGGCGAGCCAGGACGGGGCGCTGCAGGTCACTTTCAACGGCGAGATCTACAACTTTCGTGAGCTGCGGCGGCAGCTCGAGGCTCTCGGCCATCGCTTTCGCTCGGCCTGCGACACGGAGGTGCTGGTGCACGGCTGGGAGGCCTGGGGTGAAGGCCTGCTCGCCAAGCTCGAGGGCATGTTCGCCTTCGGCCTGTGGGACGCGCGGCGAGGGCGGCTGGTGCTGGCCCGCGACCGCTTCGGGATCAAGCCGCTCTACTACTACCGGGACGACCGCCGCTTCGCCTTCGCCTCCGAGGCGCGGGCGCTGGTGGCGCATCCGGAGATTGCTGCCGAGCCCGACGCCGGGGCCCTTTGCGACTTCTTGGTCTACCGTTTCGTGCCCAGCCCAAAGTGCATTTGGCGCTCCCTGGCGAAGCTGCCTCCGGCCCACGCCCTGACCTTCGAGCCCGCCGGCGGATCTCTGCGCCTGTGGTGCCACTGGCAGCCCCCTTCGCGGTCGATGGAGGCTGCGGCCACCAGCGTCGAGGTCGGAGAATTGCTGGCCGATGCGGTTGCTTCCCACGGCACCGCCGATGTCGCCGTCGGGTCGCTGCTGAGCGGCGGGATGGACTCGGCCGCGATGGTTGCGAGCGCCGCCAGCCGGGGCATCTCCTTGCCGACCTTCTCGTTGGGTTTTTCCGACTGGCCAGCCAGCGAGCACGGCGCCGCGGCGGCCGTCGCCGCGGGCCTCGGACTGTCCCATCGCCAGTGGCTTCTCGGTCCCGAGAGCCTGGCCCTGGTGGAGCGCATGGCGACTGTTTTCGACGAGCCGTTGGCGGACATCTCGACCATCCCGACCTTCGCGGTCTGTGCCCTGGCGGGTGGCCACGTCAAGGGCGTGCTCTCCGGAGAGGGGTCCGACGAGCTTTTCGGAGGTTATGACTGGCACCATCGTCTCGCCGCCCGAGAGTCGCCGCCAGATCTGGTGTCCTTCTACGGCGAGGCCATGGCGATGGGATCCTTCGCCGGCGATGAGCTCGCGACATTGATTCATCCACGCCACCGCGAGGCGATTCCGGCGGACCCCCACTGGTTCTACCGCGCCTGTGCCGAGGCGGTGGCGGACCGACCTCTCCTCGAACGGCTGCGCTGGCTCGACCTGCGCTCTTTCATGGGGGAGCTGGTTCTCACCAAGGTCGACCGGGCGAGCATGGCGGCCTCCCTCGAAGCCCGGGTGCCGTTTCTCGATCAGCGGTTCTTCGACGCCGTGTTCCGCTTGCCGGCCGAGAAGCTCTGGCGCCGGGGAGAGCAGAAGCCGCTGCTGGCGGAGCTGTTGCGCCGCCTGCTGCCGGCGCGGCCGCCGGCGCGGCCGAAGCAGGGCTTCGTCGGTCCGGACCGCTACTACCGGGTCGGCGGACGCTGGCTCGACCTGCTGCGGCGATCGGCCCTGGTACGCGACCGCTGGTTCTCTGCCGGCGGCCTCGCGACGCTCCTCGAGCGGGGTGGACCATGGCGTCTCTGGAAGCTACTGGTCCTCGAGCTCTGGTACCGCCGCTGGGTGGCGCCATGAGGGCGCGCGAACGCTTCGTGCTGGCGGTGTGCGGCGAGTCGGCATATCTCGACCAGCTCGATCGGGCCTTGGAACATCTGGCTCGCTTCGCCGACCGGGAGGTGGTGGTGGTGACCGATGCCGGTCGCAACCAGCGGCCGATCCGCCACCACCGGGTCGTCGAGGTGGCGACGCCGGAGGCCCTCGACCACCGCCGCGCCGCCATCTGGCTCAAGACCTCGCTGCCGAAGCACCTCGATCCGACCTACCGCTACTGCTATCTCGACGCCGACGTGCTGGCGGTGAAACCTGGCGTCGAGCAGGTCTTTCTCTACGACTTCGCGCCGGCCGTCTTCGTCTCCGATCACTGCCGCCTGGACTACTTCAGTCCCTGTGCCGTCGACTGCGGCTGTTGGAACGCCGAGAAGGAGGCGCGGGCGCGCCAGCTCGACGCGCTGATCCAGTCCTTCGAGGCGGTGGAACCGGAGTTGCGCCCGCTGCGCCGGCAGGTGGAGGAGGCCCTTGAGCGCCACGAGCGCCGCTACCTTGAGCCGCCGCCGGAGATCGCCTGGCGGCGCGATCAGCTGCGCGACTATCTCGGCCGCTTCGAGGGTCGGCCGATCGCCCTCGCCTGGGGCATGATCACGCGCGTGCTGCGCCGCATCGGCCTGCAGCAGACCTGGGAGCTGTGGCGTCGGCGGGATCCCAACCTGGTCATCGACGCTCACCTCGGCCCGGTGACCGAGCGGATTCGCCGTCAGCTCGACGTCCACTGGCAGGAGTCCGAGCGTCACTGGCTGGACCGCCAGGGCCGCGTCGTGTTGCGGGATGTGCCTTGGCACGTCGCCGCCAGCAGCGAGTTCCGCCACGACGGCGCGCGGGAACGCTGGCTCGATGGCGGCGGCGAAGAGGTCTTTCACCGCCGCTGCGATCATCTGCGCCGCGCCATCGCCGAGCGCTTCGGGATCACCATCGCCGACGGCGACTGGCGGCACTGGAATGGCGGCGTCTTCCTGTTCGGGCCCGAGGCGGACCCTTTTTTCGAACGCTGGCACCGCATGACCTGCGAGATCTTCGACGACTCCCACTGGCTCGACCGTGACCAGGGAACCCTGGTGGCGGCGGCCTGGTCTCTCGGCCTCGAGGGGCAGAGCACCCTGCCCATCGAGTTCAACTTTCTGGCCGACTACCAGCGGCCGGATCTCGAGTTCGACCCCCGGCGAGGATTCTCCCTCGGCGGACGGGAAGACTGGGTTGAGCCCTTCCTGGTGCACGTCTACCACCACTGGGGGGACCGCGACTGGCCGGTCTGGCGCTGGCTCGATGAGCGCCTCGAGGGGGTTTCGTGAAGCGGGTCTACGACGGCCGCTCGAGCCACCGCCAGCTCTGGCGAGGCATGTTGCGCGATCTGCGGCGGGCGCCGCCGATGGCTCGCCTGTGGTTGCGGCGGGGCTTTGCCGCCGATCTGCGACCATCGCTCCTCGGTGGTCTGCTGCTCTTCCTACCGCCCCTCGGCCTGGTGCTCTGGGCGCTGCTGGCGCAGCGCGGTGAGCTGCTTCAGCCCGGTCCCCTCGCCATGGCCTTCCCGGTTTTCGTGCTGGTCGGGGTGGTTCTGTGGCAGACCTTTCTGGAAGCGCTCAATGTCCAGATCGAGACCCTCGGTCGGGAGCTCCCGACCCTCGCCAAGCTCGATCTACCGCCGGAGGCCTTCATCTTGGCGGGCCTCGGCCGGGTGCTGGTCCATCTGGCAGTCAAGATGCTGCTGGTGGTGGCGGCCCTGGCCTGGCTCGGCGTTCGCCCCGGCTGGGGACTACTGGCGGCACCCTTGGCGCTGGCGGCGCTCCTCGCTCTCGGCACCGCGTTGGGTCTGCTGCTGGCGCCCTTCGCCGCTCTCTACCGCGATGTCTCGCGCACGCTGCAGGCGGTCACACTGCTCTGGCTCTTCCTGACGCCGGTCTTCTACCAGGCGCCGGGGCAAGGCCCGCTGGCCGTGCTGATGCGCCTCAATCCGGTGAGTCCACTGCTCTCCCTGACGCGCGATCTGCTGGTGCTCGGTCGGCCGACGGCTTGGTCCTGGGAGCTGAACGCGGCGATTGGCCTGGTTGTTCTACTCCTTCCCGTCGGCTGGTTCCTCTATCGCCTCGCCCTGCCGATAGTGATCGAGCGCACCGGTGCCTGACAGCAGGGCGTGCAGCCGGCGATGGAAGAGCGGTTCGCAGACCCGAACGTCGAAGCCCCGACGAATCGTCTCGGCGGCAGCCTCCGCCAGCCGGTGGCGGCGATCGGGATCGCTTTGGAGGAGGGTGAGGGCGGCGGCGAGGGCCCGCGGATCCCGCGCCGGCACCAGCAGGCCGTCGTGGTCGTGGGTCACCAGCTCGGCAATCGAGCCTTCGCGGGTCGCCACCACCGGCAGGGCGGTGGCCATCGCCTCCATCAGGCTGGTCGGGATGCCGTCCTTGTCGCCGCTGGTAGTGGCGGCATAGGGGGCGACGAAGACATCGGCCTCGGTCAGCTCTCGGTAGACGCCGGTCGTCGGCTGAGCACCGAGGAAGTCCACCTGCTGCACGATGCCGAGGTGCTCCGCCTGGCGCTGTAGCTCGGCGGCGTGGTCCGGGGCACCGCCGTCGCGGCCCCCGACCAGGCGCAGCCGCCAAGGGAAGGGCAGCTGCGCGACCGCCTCCAGTAGTGTTGGCAGGCCCTTCTTGGGCTCGAGTCGGCACACCGACAGCAGCCGGAGAGGCCGAGACCCGGAGGGTGGTCGGCGCGGCACCGGGGAGAAACGCCGGCCATCGACGGCGTTGGGTTTGACCAGCAGACGCCCCGCGTCGATCTCCGGGGCCAGGGCTTGCAGCTCGTCGCGAACTCGCTGCGAGGTGGCGACCACCAAGGAAGCCTCGGCGAGCTGGAGGCGGACGGCTTTGAGGGCGTAATCGTCGAGCTGGTGGTCGGCGTAGCAGGTCATGCCTCGGGGCAGGTCGAGGAGGCGGGCGGCCACGAAGCAGGCCAGGCTGCCCTCGTAGAAGAAATAGCTGTGCAGGTAGTGAGCGCCGAGGTCTTCCGCCAGGCGGGCGAACAACAGGCCGCGGCCGAAGTCGCAATGGTTTTGAACTTGGTCCGGCTCGAGGCCGCTGGCGCTGGCGAGGTCGACGATCACCTCGGCGAGGCGGTCGGGATCGCGCCGGCGCCAGTTCTCGAGCTCCCGGCGCGCCACCGCAGGGGCCGAGGCCAGCCAGACCTTGGCCTGATCGAGGCCGCGGAAGGCGTCGTCGAGCTCCCAGCCGGCGCCCCTGCCGGAGTAGGCCATGTGGAGATCGAAACCGGCAGCGGCCAGGGAGCTCATTTCCTGGTACACGAAGGTTTGGGAATGAACCGGGAAGTTCCAGCCCGCGATGGTCAGCACTCGGGGTCCCGATCGGCGGGCGCGGCGCAGCCGCCATCGGCTGAGGCGGTGGCCGAAATGATGCCCGAAAGTGCGGGCGGCGCGACCCAGGCGGTGGCGTCCTGGAATGCTCAGGAGGGTCCGGCTTTCCGATCCGTTGCGAGGCCTCAAGGCGAGGTGGGCCCCGGCGCGCTGCCCAACAGGCTCCGTTCGATCTCGCCGAGGCCGGCGGCGGCGGCCGGCGGCGCTAGCCGTCGGGCCCTTGACAACACTTCACGGGCCTCCTCTCGGCGTCCGAGGGCGGCGGCGAGCAGAGCCCAGTCGCGCAGTGCCTGCCAGCGGGGAGGCTGGGCCGAGGCCATCGCGCCGAGGGTGTCCCGAACCCGCTCGTGATCGAGCTCGAGGGCCCGTCGCAGGGCGCTCTCGGCAGCCGTCGCTTGCTCCAGGTCGAGCAGAGCGCGGGCCCGCAGCAGGTGGCCGTCGGCGCTGCTCGGGCTCAGGGCGACGGCTGCGTCGAGGAGGGCGAGGGCTTGCCGCGGCTGGCCCTGCTCGAGCTCGAGGTTGGCCCACAGCCGCCGCAGTCGGGCGTCCGTCGGTGCGAGGGTGGCGGCGCGGGCGAAGTGCTCCCCGGCGCGCGACACCTGGCGGGCTCGGGTCTGGGGATCGCGGGCCCTCGACGAACGCCGCGCGGCGAGATAGGCGCGCTCGCGCGGGAAGCGGGCGTCGAAGCGGTTGCTCTTTTCGGCGGCGGCGATCTCGCCATCGAGATCGCGCTCCTCGCCCTGTCGAATTCGGGCCCGGAAGCTCGCCAGGCGACAGCTGTCGCAGTCGGGGAATCGCTCCACCGCCATGCGATAGAAGTCCGCCGCCGCCGCCATTCGGCGCTGCTCGAAGGCGGCATCGCCCCGGCGCATTTGGGCGAAGGCGTCGAACTTGGGGACGACCAGCCAAGCGCCGGCGAGCAAAGCCAGAGCCACCGTTGCGCCATTCCAGAGACGGTGAGGTGGAGCGTCCTCGACGCGGCCGCGAGTCGCGGTGGCCGGCGGCGCCAGGTGCCGGGCCCAGGCCCAGCAGGCGAGGACTAGGGTGGCGAGGAGGAGGCCGTGGAAGGTGCGAGGCGGAGCCTCGAGGGCGGCGCCGAAGCAGGCGATCGCTGCCAACACGGCGGCGGCACTCCAGGGGATCCAGCGCCGCCACGAGACGGTGAGGAGAGCAGCCGGCAGGAGGGTCGCGACAAGGGCGATCAGAAGGCCGAGGTGAGGCCAACCGTCGGCGCCTTCCTGGGGTGGCGTCCAGAGGCCGAAGGCGAGGGCCGTGAAACCCAAGGCGATCCAGGGGAAGGGCAGGCGGGCCGGGGCCGCCTCGGCCGGCGGCGGGGCCGACTCCCGGTCCGCGGCGTCCCCTCGGCGGCCGAGGGGGACGAAGACGGCGAGGAGAAGGAACAGCAGGGTTTCGGTGCCGGCGGTGCGGGGAGCGAAAAGGCCATGGACGAAGGCCGCCACCAAGGTGCCGAGGAGCGCTGCCTGGAAGGGGGCGAGGCGAGGATGACGCGTCAGGACGATAGCGAGCCCCGCCAGCAGGCCGAGGCCGCCGCCGAGGCCGACGAGGGCGGGCGCTTGCCAGAGGGCGAGACCGCCACCGGCGAGGGCACCGGTGGCGAGAATGGGCAGCCAGGCACGCGGTCGGCTCGCCGGCAGCAGTCGATGGAGCGCCGCCGCCAGCAGGGCGAGCCAAGCGAGCACACCGAAGGCGCCTTGCTCGATGGCGAGCTGCCAGCCGGTTTGGTGGGCGCGGTCGTAGGTGGCGTCCGGCCGGGCGGCTTGCGCCGGCAACTCCGCCGGAAGCCGGGGGCTGACCACCCAGAGAAAGGTCTCGGGACCGAAGCCGAAGACTTTTCGCTTCGCCGGCGCCTCGGCGTAGGTTTCGAGGGCGGTGTTCCAGATCAGCTGGCGCTCGCTGACGGTGCGCCAGCTCCGACCCGGTTCGGTGATCGCCAACAGGGTGGCGAGGAGGACGCCGGCGACGAGGCCGAAACCGAGCAGCCGACGAAGCCTTGGGCCGCGGTAGACGGCCACCAGGCCGGCGGCGAGGCCGAGTAAGGCGGCGAGCTGGGGTCCGCGGCTTGCGGTCCAAAACAGGGCGAGTCCCTGGAGCGCCAGCAGCAGCCCGAGGGCGAGACGCCGGCGTGTGGTCGTGGCTTGCGCCAGCAGCAGTGCGCTCCACGGCAGCCCAAGGGCCAGCAGGGCGCCGAAGAAGATGGGATTGCCCTGAGTACCGGTGACCCGGTCGGGCCAACCTCGGGCCAGGACGACGGGGTCGAGACCGAGGCGCTGGAAGAAGGCGTAGAGGGCCGCCGCGCAGAGGCCGAAGACCAGACCGACGGCGAGCCGACGTTGCCTCTCTGGATGCTTCGCCAGCGGTCGCAGGGCGAGGACGAGAACCGCCAGGGCGGTGATCGAGACAGCGCCGTGGAGGCGGGGAGGAACTCCCCACAGGCTGCGACTCGGCAGAATCGAGAGGGCGCTGCTCAGGGCGGCCACCGAGACCACGAGGAGCGCTGACCAGGCCAGC
Source organism: Acidobacteriota bacterium (assembly GCA_039028635.1). Lineage (NCBI taxonomy): Bacteria > Pseudomonadati > Acidobacteriota > Acidobacteriota bacterium. The sequence continues at coordinate 90,084 of JBCCHV010000017.1, read as the reverse complement.
GGATCGCGCTGCAGCAGGGTCAGGGTGCGACGCGGGTCCTGGATCGTTGGCAGCAGCGCCAGCAGGGCCATCAGCCAGAGGAAAAGAAAGCGGTTTCCCTCGAAGCCTTCGGAGCTGTAGGGGTTGGTCCACAGCAGGGCACCGACCAGGGTGAGGCCGGCGACGGCCTCGAGCCAGCCCGCGGGGCGCCGGTTCACGCCGTCTCCGGAGGCGTCGCTCGCGGTGGCCCCGGTGCGACCGGAGGCGAGCCGGCTGGCACCGGGGTCAGCAGCGAGCGCAGAAAACCCGAGCCCCAGGCGAGGTGGAGAATGGCGAAGACCAACGGCAAGCGAACCACCGTGGCGGGGGCGTGCCGGCGCAGCGCCCACAGGCTGCTGAGGGCGGCGGTCAACGACCAGAGCAGGATCGGCAGCAGCGCCGCCCAGGCGAGCAGCGGCCGGGACGACAGCAAACCGAAGAGGCTCCCGGCGCCGCCGCCGGCGAGACTCGCCACGAAGGCTGGAGGCGCCAGCTGGCGCAGCTTCAGCGATTTCGGATGGCGGCGCAGCATGCGCCACTTCCAGAAGCCGTAGCTGGAGAACTGCGCCCACAGGGAGCGGCCATCGGGGCGGGTGAGGTAGCGGCAGTCGATGGCCGGGTCGACCACGATGCGTCCGCCGGCCTGGCAGATGCGGTAGTTCATCTCGTAGTCCTGATTGCGCAGCAAGCCCTCGTCGAAACCGCCGAGGCGGTCGAAGAGATTCATCGGGAAGGCTCCCAGATAGACGGTGTCGACCTCGCGGCGGCGGGTGGCGAAGCGGAAGGGCGCCGTGCCGATGCCGAAGCGGCTGACCATGGCGATGGCGACGGCCCGACCGAAGGCCGTCGAGCCGACCGGTCGCATCGGGCCGCCGACATTGTCGGCGCCGGTCTCGGCGAGCACCGCGAGACAGGTGCGGACGTAGTCCGGCGAGAGCAGAGTGTGGGCGTCGACGCGCACCAGGAAGTTTCCTCGCGCGACGGCGATGGCGCGATTGAGGGCACTCGAGACCAGGCCGGCGGGATTCTCCAGCAGTCGAAAGCGAGGATCTCGGGAACAGCGCTCGGCGACCCGCTCGCGACTACCGTCGCGGGAACCGCCGTCGACCACCAGAACCTCGTAGGCCGCGTCGAGATCCTGATCAGCGATGGTGTCGAGGCAGGCGTCGATCGAAGAGCGCTCGTTGAGCATCGGCACGACCACCGACACGTGTGGCTCTCGGTTGCGGGCTGACGGCGTGCCCGTTGGGCTCGGCGGCGTCTGGTGGGGGGTGCTCACCTCAGCTTCCGATAGACGGCGAGGGTGTCGGCGGCGATGGTCGGCCAGGCCCAGCGCTGCTCGGCCCAGGCGGCGCCGGCGGCCCCCAGGCGGTGGCAAAGGGAGCGATCCGCCAGCAGTTCCGCCAGCCGCTCTCCCAAGGCTGGGGAATCTGCCGCTGGCACCAGATCCCCGGTCTCCCCGCTCACGACCTGCTCCGGGAAGGCGCCGACGGCGGTCGCGAGCACCGGCCGGGCGAAGGTGTAGGCCATGGCCGGGATCATACTTTGGGAGGCCGCCGTGTAGGGTAGGACGACCAGGTCGGCGGCTTCGAACCAGAGCTGCGTCTCGGCGAGGGAGAGGTAGGCGAAGCGGCGATGGATGGCGTCTTCGAGCCTGTGGGTCGCCAGTCGGCCCTCGATGGCGCCGAGGGAGCTGCGTAGAGCGCCACAGAGGGCGAGCCGGGCGGCGGGTAAGCGCTGGCGACAGAGGGCGAAGGCGTCGAGCAAGGGGAGAATTCCCTTGTAGTCCTTGAGGAGACCGTAAAAGAGCGCCAGGGGAGCGTCGGGGGAAAGGCCGAGACGTTCCCGGGCCGCCGCCTGGCCGTGCCGAGGCCTGCTCCAGGGGCGATGATCGCCGAGCGGAATGACGGAAGTGCGGGGAGCCGTCTGCGGCGCGATGGCGGCGACCCGCGCGGCGGTGAAGCGGCTGGGAGCGATCAGGTGATCGGCGCTCGACCAGAGCCGGGCCCAGGCTCGTCGTCGCGTCGTCGGGCGGTCGTGCGGCAAGGCGTTGTGGGCGGTCAGGACCAGCGGCAGACCACGGCGCCGCAACGACTTCAGGGCGCCGCGGTCGAGCCACGGCAGCAGAGACCACTGCAGGTGGACGACGTCGGGCGGTCGCTCGGCCAGGAGGCGTCGCAAGCGCCGCCAGTCGCCGGGGTAGGCCAGGCCGCGGCGCAGTCGCCGCGCCCAGCGTTGCCCCGACGGCCCAGGTTTGGTGGCGAGAAACCGAGCGAAGGCATGATGGCGGCGAAACCCGCGGGCCGCCGGCAGGGGGAGATGGGGGAAGGGCGCCGTGTAGAGATCGACCTCGGCACCGGCCGCGGCGAGGGCGCTACAGAGGGCCTCGTCATAAAAGGGCGTCATGGCACCGGGATCGATCATGGCGATCTTCACGATGCCCCTCCGGCGCCGCCGGCGAGCAAGCGATCGTAGACCTCGGCGACGGCGCGTGCCATCGCCGAGGCGCTGTAGTGCTCCTCGACCCGCTGCTGCGCCCGCGAGGCCAGGTGGCGTCGCTCCGCGGGAGAGTCGAGGAGGGCCTCGAGGGCGTGGGTCAGGGCCTCGACGTCATCGGGCGGCACCAGCCGGCCGCAGCGCCCGTGGTCGAGCAGTCGTGGCAGGCCGCCGACCGGCGTGGTCACCAGCGGACGGCCGAGGGCCATCGCTTCGAGAGCGGCGTAGGGCAGTCCCTCCTGGCGCGAGGGCAGCGCCACCACCGTGGCGATGGTCAGCAGGTCGGCGACATCGCGGCGATGGCCGAGGAAGTGAACTCGTTCTGCCACCCCCAGCCGCTCGGCTTGTCGGCCCAGGGCCCGGCGTCGCGGACCCTCGCCGGCGAGCAGCAGTTGCACGCCTGGCGCGAGGCGGGCGATGGCCGCGATCAGGGTCGAAAAGCCTTTCTGCCGGCTGAGGCGGCCGATGCCGACGATTCGAGGCTCGTCCGCCGGTAGGCCGAGCTCGCGCAGCAGGTCGCGACCGGGCCTGCGACCGGCCGAGAAGCGTGCGCCATCGAAACCGTTCACAGCTCGATGCAGCCTCCCCCTGGTGACCCGCGCCAGGGCCGGGTCCTGTTGGCCGCGGTCAGCGATGTCGACGACGGCGTCGAAGCGGGCCAAGCGGCGGCGGTCGCGGTGGGCGTGGAGGACCAGGCGCCAGCTGCTCCGGGTGTGCAGGTGATAGGTGGCGACGGCCGGGATGCGGTGCCGCCGCGCCAGCCGCAGGGCCCAGTGATTCGCCTTGTAGCCGTGGCTGTGAACCAGAGCCGGTGCGAGCGCTTCGCAGGCCGCGTCGAGGGCGGCGTCGAAGCGATCGGGGACCCGCAAGGGATCGAGCTCGGCGAGGCGCTCGAAGGCCGTTACCGGCTGGCGGGTGAGCAGGACCGGGCGCAGGCGGTAGCCGGCAGTGGCCAGTCCCGGGGCGAGCTCCCAGAGATGGCGCTCCGGGCCGGCCCAGCCGCTGCTGGCCCGCAGGTGGAGGACGGTTCTCAAGCGGGCGGAGGTCATCGCTCGCCCTGCGCTTCCTGCCACCAGGCCAGATACTGCGCCTCCAGGGCCGCGGTGGTGCGGTCGGCGGTGAAGCGCTCGGTGAGGGTGCGTCGACCGGCGGCACCGCAGGCCTGGCCGCTCGCCGGCGCCCGCAGCAATTCGCTGAGGGCGTCGGCGAGGGCCTCCGGATCCCGGGGCGGAACCAACCGCCCTTCGCGACCGTCGGTGAGGGCCTCGGGGACCCCCCCAACGGCCGTGGCGACCACCGGTCGAGCGGCGGCGTAGGCTTCGAGCAGGGCCGCCGGGAGTCCCTCGCGATGGGATGGCAGGCAGACGACATCGGCTTCCGCCAGCAGTGCCGGGAGATCGTCGCGATGGCCCAAGAAGTGGATGCTGTCGCCGCAGCCGGCGGCCGCCACGGCGGCCTCCAAGGCGCTCCTTTCGGGTCCATCGCCGGCCAGGATGAGACGGATTTCGGGGACTTTGCGCTGTACCCGGCGATGAGCCGCGATCAAGTCGACATGGCCCTTCATGGGATGGAGCCGGGAGGGCACCAGAACGACCGGCCGCTCGCCGATGGCGTACTGCCGGCGCAGTGGCCCTTGGCGCGCGGTGCGAGCCGGCAGGTGGGCGAAGGGAGCCGGATCGATGCCGCTGTAGACCACCGCGATCGAAGCGGGATCGATGCCGGCGGCGATCAGCTCCTGGCGATGGAAGCGGGAGGTCGCCAGATAGCGGGATCCGCGGTTCAACGCCGCGTCGGCCCAGCGCCGCCGGCGGCGAGGCGGGGTCGGTCTGCCGAGCTCATGGGCAACGACCAAAGGAACGCCGGCGAGGCGGGCGGCGAGGCGGAAATAGGGAAATGCGCGCGAGTACAGCGGCAGGTGCAGGATCTCGGTTCGCCAGCGGCGCAGGTGGCGGCGAGCGTGGAAGACCGCTGCTGCGTCCCAGGAGCCTTCGAGGCGTCCCAGGGTGGCGACCGGCAGCTCGGCTCGGCGGGCCCGAGGGAGCCATCGTCCGCGGCCGCGAAGACACAGCAGGTGGGGCGCGAAGCGGCCGCGGTCGAGATGTCGGCAGGCGGTCAGGACGAGCTCCTGGGCGCCGCCGGCGGCAAAGTCCAGAAAGCCGAAGGTCAGGCGTCGGGGAGGGCCGTGGGAGTTGTCGTGCTGGGCCAAGGGGGAGTCGCCGTGAGGGGGTCTGGGTCGCAAGGGGGGACGGTGAATACGGGAATCTCGAAAGGTCGAAAAGAGACTACTAAATAAGGGACTTTCCGTGGCGATGACACTTGACAAGGGCTTTTTGCGATTCTATAAGTGTGATGATTTCTCTTGGAAGTTTGTGGTCTTGCAGGACACTTCGGCGCGTTTGTCGATCGAGTCTCGAAGGTTTCGTGGGAGGGCTGCACAGGTGTTGAGGCGTGTGACGGCAGGGGTGTCCCTGCAGCGCTGGATCTGGGTCTTCGTGGCCTGTTGTTTCGCAACCGGCTCGGCCCTCGCCGACGTCGAGAGTCTCCGCTCCGACCTGTCCGTCGAAAAGATCAACTGCAGTAACGCGGCGAGCTGTGCCGCCACCGAGCTTTCCACGGTGGTGCCCGGCGCTGCCGCCGGCTTCACCTACCAGGTGACGGTCACCAACGACGGCATTCATCCGGTCTTCGGAGCAACCGTCTCGGATCCGCTGCCGGCGGCCTTCAGCCCGACCTCTTCCTGGTCCTGTAGTGCCTCGCCGTCGACCAGCAGCGGCGAGATCGCCTTCGTCGATGTCCACAGCGGCGCGACCGGGGCGCGCGATGTCCTGATCAGCCCGGACGGCGCCTTCGTCTACGTCGCCGAAGCCGGCAACGATCGTGTCAGCGTTTGGAGCCGTGATGCCCTGTCCGGCTCCCTGACCTTCAGCTCCTCCCTGGCCCAGAGCGATCTCGGCTCCGGCGAAGACGGCCTCGACGGCCCCGCGGCCTTGGCCTTCAGCTCCGACGCCAGCTACCTTTTCGTCGCCGCCGAAGTCGGCGACACCATCGCCGCCTTTGCGCGCAACTCGGGCACCGGTGTCCTGACCTATTCCGATCACCGCACCAACGGGGCGATGGAGGGCTCGACGACGATCATCGGCCTCGAAGGTGCGCGCGGCGTCGCGGTGACCTCCGACGACGCTTTCGTGCTGGTCGCCGCGGGGGATTCCGACGCCGTTGCCTCCCTGTCCTTCTCGGCGGGCTCCCTGACCTGGGAGAGCTCCTTGGCGGACGGCGCGATTCAGGGCGTGAACATCGTCGACGGCCTGAACGGAGCGCGCGGGATCGACCTCTCTTCCGACGACGCCTTCGCCTACGTCGCCGCTGGCGACGACGACTCGGTCAGCGCCTTCGCGGTTTCCTCGGCGGACGGCTCTCTGACCTGGCTGCAGAGCCTGAAGGACAACTCTGTGGGCGGTACGGTGCCGCAGCTCAACGGTGCTCATGGGGTCTTGGTCGGCCCGAGCGGCTCGCAGGTCTACGTCGCGGCCGACGTCAACGACGCGGTGTCGTGGTTCAGCCGGGACTCCGGTACCGGCTTGTTGACCTTCGTCGATGACATCCAGGAATCGGACGCGGGCGTTTCCGGCCTCGAAGGGGCCGCCGGCCTCGCCGTCGACGATGCGGGTGGTCATCTCTTCGTGGCCTCCCAGGCCAGCGACGCCTTGGCGGTGCTCGCTCGCGATGGCTCCGGCGCCCTCAGCTTCGTGCAGGCGGTGACCGATGGCGACAGCCTCGGCAGCTTGACCGTCGACGGCCTGGACGAGGCGATCGCCGTGGCTTTCTACGGCGGCAGCGGCACCGGCAGCGACCTCGGCGACCATGTGGTCGCCGTCGGCGCCACCGACAACGCCGTCTCGACCTATCTGCGGGACATCGCCAGTAGCTGCTCCGGCGGCTTGGGGAGTGGCAACCTCTCGACCAGCGGCGACCTCGCCGTCGGTGGCTCGCTGACCTATCAGATCACCGGCACGGTGGGGGCGGCCGAGACCGGCACCCTCTCCAACACGGCGAGCGCTGCGGCGCCCACCGGCTACAGCGATACGGCCGGCAGCGCCAACGCCGGCTGCGACGGCGATGCCGACAACGATTCCTGCACCGACTCCGATGCCTTGATTCCGTCGGTCGATCTCGAGGTGGTCGGTTTCACTTCGACGCCCACCTCGGTGACGCCTGGCGAACGCCTGTCCTACAGCCTTACGGTGCGCAACAACGGCCCCAGCGTCAGCTCCGGGTTTCTGCTGCCGGCGCCGGTTCCGGCGGAGTTGTTGAGCCCGGTGTTCGCGGCCAGCGATGGCACCATCCAGCCCTTCGATCGTTGGGTCGACCTGAGCTTGGCCTCGGGCCAGCAGGTGACCTTGACGATCGAGGGCGTGGTCTCTCCGGGCATCGATTACCGGGTGACGCCGAGCCTCGATCACACCGTCACGGTCAGTGCCCTGGGCAGCGAATCGGACCCCTCGACGGGCAACAACAGCGGCAGCGAAAGCGACTCCTTGACGCCGGTGGGCGACGTTTCGATCACCAAGGACGATGGACTGACCTCGGTGCAGCCGCTGCAGGTCGTGTCCTACGTGATCGAAGTCTCGAACAGCGGTCCGAGTGATCTCTTCGGCGTGCGGGTGGTCGACGACTTCGACGACACGCTGCTGTCGGCGGTGTCCTACACCTGCAGCACCGGCGCCGCGCTGCTCACCCGCGGCGAGGCGCAGAACGGCATCGGCGGCGTCGATGGTCTGGGGTCGGTGACGGCGGTTGCGGTGGCACCCTCCGGTGACTTCATCTACGCCACCGGTCAGAGCGATCACGCGGTGGCGGTCCTGTCGCTGGCGAGCGATGGCAGCCTGGGCTTCGTCGAGAGCCGCACCGACGGCGTCGGCACCCTTCCCGATCAGCCCAATGGCCTCGAGGGCGCCACCGGGGTGGCGGTCTCGCCGGACGGTGAGCACGTCTATGTCACCGCCAACCTCGATCACGCCTTGACGGTGTTCGATCGCAATGGCACCGATGGCACTCTCACTCTGGTCGAGGAAAAGATCGACGGCGTGTCCGGCGTCGATGGCCTCGAAGGCGCCGCCGGAGTGGTGCTGACGCCCGACGGCCGATTCCTCTATGTCGCCGGCCAGGACGACGACCTGATCGCCCGCTTCGAGCGCACCGCCGCAAGCGGGGCGGTGAGCTTCCTCGGCACCACCGCCACCGGCAGCCTCACCGGCGTCGCCGCCCTCGCCATGCACCCGAGCGGTCGATATCTCTATGCTGCGGCGCCCACCGCCTCGGCGGTCAACGTCTACGCCATCGACTCGGCGAGCGGCGATCTGACGCTGGTCGAGACGGAGCTCGACGACGCCGGCCGGCGGCTCGGCGGGGTCACCGCCATTGCGGTCAGCCCGGCGGGCGACAACCTCTTCGCCAGCGGTACCTCGGAAGACGCCGTCGTCTCCTTCGACATCGCCTCCGCCGATGGCTCGTTGACCTTCCGGTCGGAGCGCTTTGCCGGTGACGGCGGCCTCGGCGGCTCGCCGACCAGTCTCTCCGGACCCGTCGGTCTGGCGGTGATCCCGGACGGCACCCAGGTGGTCGTCACCAGCCCCGGGAGCAACTCCGTCGTGCTGTTCTCGCGGGTCGGCCACGAGCTCACTTTCGTCAGCACTCAGACCGCCGGCGAGGCGGTCTCGACGGTGTTCAGCCCGGGCGGTGAGTTCCTCGTGCTGGCGGATCGCGGCGGTAGCTCGGTGTTCAGCCTGCGGGACACCTTCGGAGCGACCTGCCCGGCCGCCGGTAGCGGTGATCTCGATGCCGGCGTCGATCTCCCGGCAGGCGCCACGATCACCATTCAGGCCGATGCCACGGTGGCCGCCGGGGCGACCGGGACGCTCGTCAACACCGCCACTGCGACGGTTCCCGACGCCATCGTGACGGACGCCGCCAGCGCCCATCCGGCGGGTGTCTGCGATGGCGCCGCGAACAACAACGAGTGCACCGACACGGATGACATCGGGATCCTCATCGATGTCCAGATGACCAAGCTGGCACTCACCGATCCGGCGGTGCCGGGGCAGCCCTTCCAGTGGCAGATCGTGGCCTTCAACGCCGGCCCCTCGGCGGTCAGCGGAGCGCGCTTGGTCGACGACTTCGACGACACCCAGTTCACCGCCGTCACCTGGACCTGCACCGGCAGCGGGAATGCCAACGCGGTCTGCGGCACCACCACCGGTAGTGGCGATCTCGACATCAGCCTCGATCTCGAGCCCGGCTTCGGCGTCACCGTCATCGCCACCGGTGAGCTGCGCTCGAGTGCCGGCCTGCCCTGCACCTACGACGCCAGCCTGCCCTGCATGGTCAACACCGCCGAGGTGGAGCTGCCGGTGACCCATCTCGACAGCAACGGATCGAGCGTCACCACCGAGGTCGAGCTCTCGCCCCAGGGTGACCTGCAGATCGTCAAGACGGCGGGCAGCGTCGACGAGGACACCGGTGCCCTGGCCTTCGAGATCCGGGTCAAGAACTGCGGTCCGAGCGACGTCGTCGGCGCCGTCGTGCGCGACGACTTCCCGGGTACCTACAGCTCGCCGACCTGGACCTGTGCGGTGACCGGCGGCAGTGCCCCGGAGACCGCTTGCCCGGCCTCCGGCAGCGGCAACATCAACCTCACCGTCGACCTCGAAGCCGGCGACCCGAGCGACTGCAGCGGTGCCGGCGAAGTGACCTTCACCATCGACGGCACGGTCTCGGTGCTCAGCGGCGTGCTCAGCAACACCGCGACGGTGACCTCGCCGACGGGCTTTTTCGATCCCAATCCGGACAACTCTTCCTTCGTCAACGTCTTCCTGTCGGCGGAAGCGGATCTGTCGATCATCAAGGACGACGGCACCACCTCGGCGGTTCCCGGAGAGACTCTCGAGTACTCCATCGTGGTCAGCAACGAAGGGCCCGACGACGCCTTCCTGGCGACCGTCGAGGACCTCTTCCCGACGACGCTGACGGATGTCCGCTGGATCTGCTCGTCGGAGGCCCCGCCGCGTGGAACGCTGACCCTGATCGAGACCGAGATCCCGCTCGAAACGGCGCGTCAGGTCGCGATCAGCCCGGACGGCGGCTTCCTCTACCTGGTGCGTTCGCCAGGGGCGGTGGAAGTCTTCGAGCGCGATAGCGACAGCGGCGAGGTGACCTTCGTCGAGTCCCGCCTCGACGGCGTCGAAGGAGCCGGTGGCTCGAGCGATGTCGCCAATCATCTGGTCGGTGCGGCGGCGGTGCTGGTGAGCCACGATGGCGCCCATGTGCTGGTGGCCTCCGAGACCGATGGCGCGGTCACGGTCTTCGTGCGCGACCCCCTCGATGGCACCTTGACCTTCCTATCGGAACGGGTCGACGGCATCGCCGGTGCCGGCGGCACGCCCAATCTGCTGCTCGGTGCCAACGGTCTCGCCCTCTCCGCCGATGGCGATTTCCTCTACGTCAGCGCCCTCGGTAACGAGACCACCTTCGCGGGCTCGGGAATCACCGTCTTTGCCTTCGATGCCGGCACCGGCACCCTGAGCTTCGTTCAGGAGGTCGCCGACTCGGCTCCCAGCGATCTCCTCCTCGGGCTGCGTGCCCTGGCGCTGGCGCCGGACGGCGAGAACCTCTACGTCACCGCCGAAGAAGACGACGCCGTCTCCGCCTTCGCCATCGACGACAGCAGCGGCGAGCTCACCTTCCTGCAGGCCCTCGATACCGGCACCGACTTGGTCGACGGTGCCTTCGACCTGGTGGTCAGCCCGGAGGAGGGCCGGCACGTCTATGTCACCGGCCGCCTCGACCAGTCGATCGCGGTCTTCCAGCGCGAGAGCGACGGCACCCTGTCCTCGACCTCCCTGAGCCGGGTCAAGGGAGATTCGGGAGAGGGCGGTTCGGCGCAAGGCCTCGAGCAGCCCACCGGCATCGCCATGAGCCCGGACGGGATCCATCTCTACGTCGCCAGCACCGGCGACGACTCGGTGGGTGAGCCGAGCTCGATCGCCGTCTATCAGCGCAACCAGACTTCCGGCAGCCTGAAGTTCATCGAGGTCCTCAACGACGGCGCCGCCTCGGCCTTCATCAGCGGTGTGGTCGGTTTGGCTCTCGACGGCGACGGCGTGCACCTCTATGCCGCCTCGGTCTTCGACGACTCGCTCACCGTCTGGGAGCGCGCTCAGGCACCGCCGACCTTCGCCTTCGTCGACGCCATCGCCGATACGGACAGCGGCGCCGACGGCCTCGACGGCGCCTCCGATGTGCTGGTGGTCGGCGATCTCGGCGAGCACGTCTACCTGGCGAGCTCCTCCGAGAGCGCCGTCTCCGCCTGGGAGCGGGATCGCGACACCGGCGATCTCAGCTTGATCGAGGTCGAACGCGACGACCTCGGGGCCGATGGCCTCGAGTTCCCGGTGGCCTTGGCCGCCACTCAGACCGGCGGCACCGTCTACGTCGCCAGCCAGGGCGTGGCTTCTTCCGCCAACGGGCTGGCGGTCTTCGAGCGCAACGGCACCAGCGGCGAGCTGACCTTCATCGAGGTGCAGCGCGACGGCGCCGTCGAAGGCGACGGCGATACCGTCGACGGCCTCTTCGGGATCGCCGGCTTGGCGGTCAGCGCCGACGGTCGCTTCCTCTACGCCGCCAGCCGCTTCGCCGGCTTCGGTGGCGGCCTGACGGTGTTCGAGATCGTCGGGGCGAGCGGTGAGCTCGACTGGATCACCACCTACACCAGTGGCGTCGGCGGCATCGAAGGGCTGCAGGGAGCCCACGACGTGGTGGTGACCGCCGATGGTGAGCACCTCTATGTCGCCGCCTCGGAGGCCGACGCGGTGCTGGTCTTCGCGCGCGACACGGTGACCGGCGAGCTCACCCAGCAGCAGGTTCTGCAGGGGCCGTCTTCCCCCAGCCCGGTCGCCGGTTCGACGGCCATCGCGGCTCTCGATCGTCCCCTCGGCCTGGCCTTGAGCCCGGACGACGGCAATCTCTATGTCGCCAGCGGCGTCGCCGACTCCCTCGTCGCCCTGCTGCGCGCCACCGATTCGACCGGTGACGACTTCGGCGATCTGAGCGAGCTGCAGGCGGCGACGGATGGCGGGGTGCTCGGCTCGTCCACCGTCGACGGGCTCAACGGTGCCCGCGGCGTGGCAGTCGCCGACGACGGCAAATTCGTCTACGTGGCAGGTCAGGACGACCAGGCCCTGGCGGTCTTCGCTCGCGAGGCCACCACCGGCTCTTTGACCTTCCTCGAGGCCCGCGTCGATGGCTCCGACGGCGTCAGCGGATTGACCCAGCCCTACTCGGTGGCCGTCACCCGCGACACCCGCCACGTCTACGTGGCGGCCTTCCAGAGCGACAGCGTGGCGATCTTCTCGCGTTCGTCGGGCTCGCGCTGCACCAGCAGCGGCGTCGGCGATCTCGTCGACCAGGTGGATATCGCCGCCGGCGGCTCGGTGGTCTACACGATCAGCGCCACCGTCGATCCGGCGGCCACCGGTAGCCTGGTCAACACCGCCACCGTCGCCGCCGGCAGCAGCAGCGCGGTGAGCGACCCGGCGGATCCCCATCCCAGCGGCATCTGTGTCGGCGCCGCCGACAACAACACCTGCACGGACACCGACCTGCTGACTCCCGAGGCGGACCTCGAGGTGAGCAAGTCGAACCGCGTCGACGGCGTGGTGCCCGGCGAAGAGACCACCTACGAGATCGAGGTCTTCAACCGCGGACCGAGCAACGTCGTCGGCGGTACCGTGAGCGACGATCTCTGCCGCGAGTCGGACGGCGCTTGCACCCTGTTCGAGGGGGTGGCGCAGTGGACCTGCGTCGCCGAGCCCTCCGGCACCCTCGACTTCCGCCAGGCGCTGGTCGACGAGGAGGCCAGCGTCGCCGGCCTCGACGGCGCGGCGGCGACGGCGATCGATCCCAGCGGTCAGAACCTCTACGTCACAGGTCTGCTCGACGACGCGGTCAGCGTCTTCGAGATTCAGGGCGACGGCAGTCTGCTGTTCGTCGAGTCTCTCGCTCCCGCCGGCCTCGACGGTGCCAGCGCAGTCACCGTCAGTCCCGATGGCGCTCACGTCTATGTGGCGGCCCGTACCGACGATGCGCTGATGGTCTTCAGTCGCGCCGGCGACGGCACGCTGACCTTCGTGGCGCTCTTCCAGGACGATTCGGTGGCCTTGCCGGAGGCCGGCGCGACGGTGGTCGACGGGCTCGATTCGGCGGCCGGCCTGGCCTTCGATCCCAGCGGTCTCCATCTCTACGTGGCGGCCTCGAACGACAACTCCGTCAGCCACTACTCGCGCGATGCCGGCACCGGCGCCCTGACCTTCGAAGAGCTGGTGCGGGACGATGTCGCGGGCGTCGACGGCCTCGCCGGAGCGCGGGCGCTGGTGGCGACGGCGGGCGATGTCTACGTCGCCGGCGAGGCCGAGGATGCTCTGGCCCGCTTCACCCGCGACGGCACCAGCGGCGCCTTGAGCTTCGCCGGCCTCGAGCGCAACGGCTCCGGCACGGTCACCGACATGGTCGAGCCGCGCGGCCTGGCCCTCGCCGACGACGGCCTCAATCTCTACGTCGCGGCGGCCGGCTCGAATGCCCTGGTGGTGTTCAGTCGCGACACCAGCACCGGCAGCCTGAGCTTCCGTCAGAGCCTGGTGAGCGGAACCGACGCCGAGGGTCTGACCGGGGTGACGGCGTTGGCGGTGAGCGCCGATGGCTTCAACGTCTACACGGCGGCGACGGAGGGTGCGGTGGCGGTGTTCCGGCGCGAGTCGACGGCCTTCGGCGATCTCACCTTCGTCGAGCGCCAGCGCGACGGCATCGAGGCCGAGGGCCTGGACGGAGCCTCGGCTCTGGCCCTGACCCCCGATGGCCGGACGGTGCTGGTGGCCAGCCGCTTCGACGACAGCGTCGCGGTGTTCGACCGGCCGGCGGATTCGAGCTGCAACAGCGGCGTTTGCGATCCTGGCAGCTCGGGCCTCGACTGCGCCCTCGATGACACCATCGACGTCGCCGCCGGCACCCGCCTGCGGTACGAGGTGACGGGAACCGTCGCCGCCGATGCCTGTGCTCCGCCCTACCCCTGCGAAGACGAGCTGGTGAACGAGGTCTTCGTCGACGTGCCGCTGGGCACCACCGAAACCGATTCTTCGGACAACCGCGATAGCGACAGCGATCCCTTGTCGCCGCGGGTCGATCTCGAGATCACCAAGGCCGATCAGTTCGTCGAGGTCGTCGGTTTGGCCGGCGCCGCCGATGTCGCCATCGCCAGCGACGGGGCTCACGTCTATGCCGTCGGCGAGGTCGACGACGCGGTGGTGGTCTTCGAGCGCGACGGCCTGACCGGCGAGCTGACCTTCCTCGAGACTTACCGCGACGACACCGATCTCGACGGCCTCAACGGGGCACGGGCGGTAGCCCTCTCCCCGGACGGTGAGCACGTCTATGTCGCCGGTGCCGGCGACAACGCCTTGGCGGTGTTCCGTCGCGATGCCTCCGACGGCACTTTGAGCTTCCTGCAGCTGGTCCAGAACGGTCTCTCCGGGGTGACCGCTCTGCTCGCCCCGAGCGATCTGGTGGTGAGCGCCGATGGCAGCTACCTGCTGGTGGCGGTGGAGGGCAGTGATGCGGTCAGCGTCTTCGCCCGCGACACCGACTCGGGTGCGGCGACCTTCGGTGAGCTCAGCCAGGTCGAGGTCTACGAGGACGGCATGGCCGGCGTCGATGGCCTGGCCGGCGCGCGCGCCCTGACTCTGGTGGGGAGCGACCTCTACGTTTCCGGCGCTCTCGACCAGGCGGTGGCCCACTTCACCGTCGCCACCGGCGGATCGCCGGTCCTGACCTTCGATCGCGCCTGGTTCGAGGGTGCCGACGGCGTCTCTTCGCTGCTGTCGCCGGCCGGTCTGTCGGTCTCACCGGATGGGCTCCAGCTCTACGTCGCCGCCACCGGCGCCAACGGCGTGGTGGTCTTCAGCCGCGACACGGCAACCGGCTCCCTGACCTTCCTGGAAGCTCGGGTGGACGGCGATGGTGGCGCCGGCGGCAGCCCCGACGCGCTGCTCGCTCCGGCGGCGGTGCTGGTGACGCCGGATCCCGCCGGTGCCGATGCCGGTGGCCAGCACGTCTATGTCGCGGCGGCCGGCAGCAGCGCCGTGGCGGTGTTCGCTCGCGACGCCTCCAGCGGCGCCTTGACCTGGATCGGTGCCCTCGCCAATGGCGATCTGTCGGGTGGAGAGACGGTTGCCAGTCTCGCTGGGGTGAGAGCCCTGGCCTTCGCCGAAGACGGCATCTTCCTCTACAGCGCCGCGGCCACCGATGCCGCCGTTTCGGCCCTCGAACGGGACTGGGATTCGACCAGCGAAACCGGCAGCGGCGAGCTCGCCCTGGTCGCCGCGCAGAGCAACGGCGGCGGCGGCGTCGCCCCGGGTGCGACGGTGAACTACGTCATCCGGGTGACCAACCAGGGTCCGAGCGCGGTGGTCGGGGCTCGGGTGACGGACATCTTCCCGGTGGAGCTGGTCGACGTCAGCTTCACCTGCTCGATCATCACCGCGGGGGCGAGCTGCTTCGGTGGCACCGGCGACATCGTGCAGGACGTCAGCCTGCCGGCCGGCGGCATCATCGAGTTCCAGGCCACCGCCACGGTGCGGCCGGACGCCACCGGATCGGTGGTCAACACCGCCACCGTCGAGGCGCCGGCCGGGGTGATCGAGCTCGACACCAGCAACGACTCGGCGACCGACGACAACACCATTCTGACGGCGCAGGCCGATCTCGAGATCTCCAAGATCAATTGCGATCTGCCGCTGCCGTCGGACCTCGCGACCTGCACTGCCGACGAGTCCACCACCTCGACGCCGGGGCGCGATGTCGCCTACAAGATCACCGTCGACAACCGCGGGCCGAGCGATGCCTCGGGCGTGTTGGTGCGGGACATCTTCCCGGAGGTCATGAACGACATCTCCTGGACCTGCAGCGCGACCCCGATCCCCGGACTGCTCGGCGTGCCGACCTTCAGCCCGGTGCTGTTCACTGAAGGGGATGCCGTCTCGCTGTCGACCTGCGGTGGCCCGGTGACCGCCCTCGAGGGCCTCGAAGGGGCCGCCGCGGTGGCGGTGAGCGCCGATGGCCGCAGCGCCTACGCGGCGAGCTTCGACGACGACGCGGTGGCGCTGTTCAGCCGCTCCGCCAGCACCGGCGCCCTGACCTACCTCGGGGCCATCAGCGATGGCCAGACGGCCTACGACGCGAGCTGCAGCGACCTCGGCACGGTGGATGGTCTCGCCGGAGCTTCCGATGTGGTGGTCGATGGCGACGGCAGTCACGTCTACGTCGCCGGCGCCACCGATGACGCCATCGCGATCTTCACCCGCGACAGCCTCACCGGCGAGCTCACCTTCGCCGCCTTCGTGCAGGACGGCGATCCGGCCGGTGGCGGCTTCGTCGACGGCCTCGGTGGGGTCGCCGCGCTGGCGCTGTCTCCGGACGGCTCACATCTCTACGCCGTCGGCCGAGCCGACAATGGTCTGGCGGTCTTCGCCGTCGAGGCGGACGGCACCCTGACCTTCCTCGAAGCCTGGATCGATGGCGTCGACGGCGTCGACGGTCTTGCCGGCGCTGCCGACTTGGCGGTGGCCGACAGCGGTCAGCGGGTCTACGCCGTCGGTTCCCTCGACGACGCGGTGGCGATCTTCGACCGCGCCGGCGACGGCCGACTGACCTTCGTCGACGCCATCGAGGATGGTGATCTGCTCGATGGCGCGGCGGTCACCGGCCTGGCCGGCGCCGCGGCGATAGCGGTCAGTGAAGACGGCGATCTCTATATCGCCGGCAGCACCGCCAACGCCGTGGCCGTGTTGCGCGATGGCGCCGGTGGACAGAGCTTCATCGCGGCGCTGGTCGACGATGTCGCCGGCGTCGATGGACTGGCCGGCGTCGCTTCCTTGGCCCTTTCCGGCGACGGCGAGCACCTCTATGCCGGGGCTCCCGGCGAAGATGGTCTGGCGGTTCTGGCGCGCGCTGCCTCCGGCGAGCTGACCTTCGTCGAGGCGCTGCTCGGTCCCGCCGACGCGGGTCTCGCGGAGATCAGCGGCCTGGTGGTGAGCAGCGACGGCGACCAGCTCTATGCCACTGCCGCCACCGGTGACTCTCTGGTGATCTACGAACGCCAGGCCGGCTCCCGTTGCGACGCCACCGGCAGCGGACGACGGTTGGTGGAGTCGATCGATCTGGTGGCCGGTGGTCAGGCGGTCTTCGCGCTGCAGGGAACGGTGGTGCCTTCGGCGACTGGAACCCTGCGCAACGAAGCGACGGTCGAGGCGCCGATGGGCGTGATCGACGAGGATCCGGACGACAATTTGGCGGTCGACGAGAATGACCTGGTGCCGGAGGTCGATCTGGTCTTGACCAAGGACGACGGCGCCACCACCTCGGTGCCGGGAACGGTGACCTCCTATGTCATCACCGTCGAGAACCTCGGCCCGAGCGACCTGCTCGCCGGCGAGCTCGAGGATCCGCTGGTGCCGGAGGTCGTTTCGGCGACCTGGAGCTGCAGCAGCGATACCGCCTTGACCTTCGTCGCCGCCGAGCTCGACGCCGTCGAGATGGCGGGGGCGGCTTCGGTGTTGGTGAGCGACGACGGCGAGCACGCCTACTTGGCGTCGCCGGCGGCGAGCACGATCAGCGTCTACGACCGCGATCCGGCGAGCGGCACCCTGCTGGGACGCCTCCAGCTTCTGCGCGACGGCGAGGACGGCATCGACGATCTCGCCGGCGTTGGCGGCTTGGCTCTGTCGGCGGATCAGAAGACCCTCTTCGCCGTGGCCGGCGACGACGATGCTCTGCTGGCCTTCGAGCGTGACAGCGATCCGGCGTCGCCGGACTTCGGTCAGCTCAGTCTGGGCACCACGGCGCGGCAGAGCGATGGCACCCTCGACGGCCTCGACGGCGCCGCCAACCTCTCGCTCCACCCGCAGGGCGGCTTCGTCTACGTCACCAGCGTCGACGACGAGGCGGTGGCGGTGTTCTCCTGGGACGGCGCCGACCTGACCTTCGTCGAGCGCGAGAAGGACGGCTTTGGAGACGTTCCCCTCGGCGTCTTGGCGGGCGCCTGGAAGTCGGCGGTCAGTCCCGACGGTGCCTTCCTCTACGTCGTGGCGCGCACCTCCCACGCGCTGTCCGTGTTCGCCATCGACGACGCCAGCGGTGCGCTGACCTTCGTCGAGGCCCTGCAGGACGGCGATGCCGGGGTCGACGGCCTCAACCTGTTGTCGGATCTGGTGATCAGCCCGGGCGGCGAGCATCTCTACACGGCGGCCCTCGGCGATGACGCGGTCATGCTCTTCGAGCGCGACGCCAGCAGCGGCGAGCTCACCGCGGTAAGCCTCTATCGCGACGGCGACGCCGGCTTCGACAGCTTCGACGGCGCCAACGGTCTCGCCATCTCCAGCGATGGCCAGGACGTTGCCGTGACCGCCCTCAACGACGACGCCCTGGTGGTGTTGCGGCGCTCCGCCAGCAGCGGTGAGCTGACGGTGGTCGCCACCGCCAGCGACGATGCCGGCTTCGGTCTCGACGCGCCGGCGGACGTTGCCTTCGATGGTCCCGGCGGCTTCCTGCAGGTGGCGGTCTCGGCCTCGGCCGGGGTGTCGATCTGGGAGCGACGGGCCGCCGGAGTCTGCAGTCCGTCCGGCAGCGATGCCCTGAGCGATGTCATCGATCTCGAGGTCGGAGGCGAGCTGGTCTACGCCTTCGACGCCCTGGTCCACCCGGCGGCGACCGGCAGCCTGACCAACACGGTGACGGTGGAGGTGCCGGCGCCGACGGTCAACAGCGGCGACACCAGCGCCTCCGACACCAACACCTTGACGCCGCAGGCGGACCTCGCCATCGACAAGGACGACGGCGTCACCACCGCCGTGCCGGGCGCCCAGGTGCTGTACTTCATCACCGCCACCAACGCCGGACCGAGCGACGATCCCGCGGTCCAGGTGACGGACAGCTTCCCGGCCGAGATCGTGGCCGTGTCTTGGAGCTGCTCCGGCACCGATGGCGGCGTCTGCGGCAATCCCTCGGGCAGTGGCGACATCGCCGAAACGGTGGCTCTGCCGGTCGGCGCCGCGGTGACCTTCCAGGCCCTGGCGACGATCGATCCGGCGGCCACTGGCAGTCTCGACAACACCGCCATGGTGACTTCTGCGGGCGGGTCCACGGATCCCAACCTCGATGGTCGGGAAGAGGATTCGGACAGCGACCTCCTGACCCCGCGGGCGGACCTCTCGGTGGTCAAGACGGCGGACGTCGACATCCTCGGTCCGGGTCAGCCCTTCGAGTACTTCCTCGAGGTGGCGAACGGTGGGCCTTCGGTGGCGCGCGATGTCGAGGTGCGCGACGTGCTGCCCACGGGAGTCACCTTCGGCAACGTGACGGGCAGCGGCTGGTTCTGCAGCCAGTCGGCCGGCGAGGTCCTCTGCGAGCTCGCCAGCCTGGCCCCTGGGTCGGCCTCGGTGATCACCTTGGGGGTGGCCTCGCCGCTGATCGATGGTGCCTTCACCAACACCGCCACGGTGGCCGGCAGTGGGACCGACCCGGTCTCCGGCAACGACAGCTCGAGCGTCGACGTGACGGTTGATGCGATCTCACCGCAGGTGACCCTGATCGGCACCGACGAGGACACCGCCGACGGCGAGCTGACTTCGATGGAGTCGCTGCGCGTCGCCCTCAACCGCTTCTTCGTCACCTTCACGGAGGAGCTGGCGGATCCCGCCGGCAATCTCGACCCGGGTGATGTCACCAACCCGGCGAGCTACCGGGTGTTGGCCGCCGGTCCCGATCGGCGGGTCGACACGGCCGGCTGTGGGACTCTTGTCGGTGACGACCGCGAGCTGCTGGTGACCGCCGTCGACTGGGATGCCACTGCCAGCGTCGCGACGTTGATCCTCGCCGACGGCGAGGCCGACGAAGACGGTCTTTACGCCCTGTTCGCCTGCGCTGCCCTGAGCGACCTCTACGGCAACGCCCTCGATGGCGATGGCGATGGCACCGGCGGTGACGACTTCGGGCGCTACTTCCGGCTGCAGCGTCACAACCTGCTGCTCAACGGCGATTTCGATTTCGACCTCGGTGCCTGGGCGCAGAGTCTCGGTGCCGCCGGCGCCGTGACCTTCGACGGCCTGCGGGACGGCTGGGGTTGGCCGCTGTCCGGCGCGGCTCGCTTGACCAACCCGGAGGGCGACTTCTTCATCGCCCTCAGCCAGTGCATCGACACCCAGACGACGGAAGTGCTGCGTCTGCTCTGGCAGGGGAACCTGCTGGCGGCGCTCGATGCCGACGTTCGGGTGGGCCTCGAGATCACCCAGTTCGACAGCCCGGGATGCACCGGGTCGGCCGCCAGCACGACCCTTCCGGAGCGCACTCCGGGGGATATGGCGCCGCCGTGGATGTTGTTCGACAGCTTGGTGGTGCCGGAGCCGGATCTGCAGTCCTTGCGCGTCGAGATCCGAGTTTCGACGCCGCAGGGCGATGCCTTCGAGGTCGGTGTCGACAGTCTGGAGCTGGCGCCGCGGCGACAGATCTTCAGTGATGGTTTCGAAAGTGGCAACACCGATTCCTGGTCGGCGGTGACGCCATGACGACCGCCGGGTGGAGAAACGCCATGAAGCCTTGGATCACGGAGAGAGTGATGAGGGAGATGCCTGCAATGCCACGCCTGGTGGCCCTGATGCTGCTGTCCTCGGCGATCTTGGGGTCGGCGCTGCCGGCCGCCGCCATGGAGCGCACCCAGAGCTTCGATCTGCAACCGGGATGGAACGCCATCTATCTCGAGGTCGAGCCGGCCGATGTCTCGCCGGACACGGTGTTCGCCGGTCTGCCGGTGGCGAGCGTCTGGACCTGGATCGGTAGCGACTCGGCGGTGCAGTTCATTCAAGATCCCGCCGACGGTCTGAGCGATCGGGCCGGCTGGCTGGGCTGGTTCCCGCGGCCCCGGCCGGAGTCGATCCTGACCAATCTGTCGGCGATCTACGCCAATCGGGCCTACCTGATCCATCTCGAGGGGGCGGCTCCGGTGAGCTTCTCGGTCACCGGCGAGCCGCGGGTGCGCGATCGCGGCTGGATCACCGACTCTTTCAACCTCGTCGGCTTCTACGTCAACCCGGCCCTGCCGTCGACCTTCGGCGACTATCTCGCCGCTTCGCCGGCCCACACGGGGCAGCCGATCTACCGGCTCGGCACTAACGGCATCTGGAGCCTCGTCGCCAGCCCGTTCTCGGAGCGCATCCAGTCGGGCGCCGCCTATTGGGTCTACACCGATGGCCCCTCCGACTATCCGGGACCGCTCGAGATCGACCTGCCGCAGGGCACCGACCTGGCCTTCGGAGGCTCTCTGAGCCGCCTGCGCCTCAGCTTGATCAACCGCGGCGCCGCCACCTCTGTCACGGTGCGCCAGGTCAACGGCTCCGACGTGCCGCTGACCCTCTTCCGCTTCGACACCGACACCGGCGAGCAGAGCTGGCCGGAGCTGCCGGAGGTCTACTCCGTCGCCTTCGGCCCCGGCGAGGAGGTCCAGCTCGAGCTCGGCGTGCGCCGCAGCGAGCTGACCAGCGCCCTGGCGGAGGGCATTCTCGAGATCACCAACGGCCAGGGCTTCCGGCGCTTCGTTTCGGTGTCGGCGGCGGCGGTATTGCCCTCGGTGGTTTCCCAGAGCCGGGCCGGCAACCAGCGCTCCGGCGCCGCCCGCCTCGGCGGCTTGGCGCCGGCAGCGACGGCGGGCCTCGAAGGGCTGTGGATCGGCGCGGTGCGGGTGACCGGCGTCAGCGAGGCCCAGAACGGCTCCCTGGTGCCGACCAGCACCGGCTCGAACTTCGGCTTCAAGGTGCTGATTCACGTCGACTCGGCGGGTCAGCTCCGCCTGCTCAAGGAAGTGATCCAAATGTGGCAGGAAGGCACCATGGTGACCGATCCGGCCACCGGCGATCTGGTGGTCGAGACGCCCGGCTACTTCGTGCTGCTGACGGACGACAGCCTGATCCCCAACTTCGACGGTGCATCTTCCCGGGACGGCCAGCCGGTGGGGATTCGAGAGAGCACCGCCGCCTACGATTTCGACGGCAACGAGCAGCTCATGGACGGCAACTTCTCCCTCGGCGGCACGGTGACCACCACCCTGCTGTTGCCTTCCGAGTTTCCGACCAATCCGTTCCGTCACAAGTTCCATCCGGACCACGACAACAAGGATCTGCGATTTGTCGAGTTCAGCCCCGAGGCCTACGAAGTGACGCGCAGAATGACCTTTGAGTTCGCCTCCACCGAGCCCTTCGACCGCGAAGTGCCGGAGTGGGGCTCGGAGCTGATGGGCGGTACCTATCGCGAGACCTTGAGTGGCTTGCATCGCAACGACATTGCCGTCGAAGGCACCTTTCTCCTGCGGCGCGCCTCGGCGCGGGCCCTGCTGAACGAGTAGCGAGAGGGAAGAGATGATCGGCTTCAAGACCAAGCTGGCGACCCTGACCCTCGTCGGTCTTCTGACCGCCACCGGGGCCTTTGCCCTGTGGCCCCTGAGCACCGGCAGTAGCGACGCCGACGATGCCCGCGTCATTCGCACCGACGACCGCGGCAACGTCTACGTGGCGGGCGTGTACCAGAACACCATCACCCTGCCCGGGGCGGTCAGCGGCGACCCCACCATCGGCGCCCAGGGGCTGACCGACTTCTATGTCGCCAAGTACGACGCCGACGGCGAGCTCGAGTGGGTCACCACCGCCGGCGGCGCCTCCGTCGACGAGGTCTACGGCTTGGCCGTCGACGGCGGCGAGAACGTCTATGTCACCGGTCTGTTCGTCGGTGAGATCGACTTCCGCAACCAGCAGCTCGCCACCATTTCGCTACCGCCCGTGGGCTTCGACGACACCGATTACGAAGGCTTCGAGATCGTCAATCCGCGCAGCGACCTGTTCGTCGCCAAGATCGATGCCGACGGCGACTGGGAATGGGCCCGCATGGTCGGCGGGCCGGGCCACGACCGCGGCTTCGATATCGAGGTGATCTCGGGATTCGCCGGCGGCACCGATCCGATTCCCGATGGTGTGGTGATCGCCGGTGAGGCCAACTGCCCGGTGTTCCTCGACGAAGGCGGTGAGCTGGTCGGCGACGATGGCTCCGAGCCGCAGCTCCACTTCCAGTGGCTGTTCCAGCAGAACGATGTCGACGACGCCACCTCCGGCTGTGGCGAGGCCTCGGTGATGGTCGCCAAGATCGACACCTCCGGCACCTGGCAGTGGGTGCGCCGGGCCGGCACCAAGGGCAGTCGCGAGTGGGCCCAGGACATGGCCATCGACGACGAGGGCCGCATCTTCATCGTCGCCAACTTCCTCGACGACACCACCGTGCAGACGCCGATTCCGGAGACCTTGACCTTCTCCGGCGTCGCCGGTGGCGGCGTGCTCGAGTTCTACCACCGCTACGTCCTCGACTTCACCGGCTTCACGGGCCACGACGGTGGCGTTCTCGAGTACAGCGCCGACAGCGGCGCCAACTGGTACGACATCCTCGCTGGCGAGGCCGACAACGATCCTTCGAGCACCGCCGGAAATCCGCTGCGCTTCATCACCGGGGGCTATCCCGAGAACGACTCCAACGGCGATATCGATGCCACCGGCGGCGACAATCCCCTCGAGGGCCGGGGCGCCTGGGCCTGCGACATCGACTCGCCGATGGTGGGCGGCTGTAACACCAGCTTCGGCCTGGTGCAGGTCAATCTCGACGACTTCAGCGGCCTCGACGTGCGCTTCCGCTGGCGCCTCGGAACCGACAATACGGCCGGCGGCGACGGTTGGTGGGTCGACGACTTCGAGGTGCGCGACGCGGTCGGCAACGTGCTCTTCGAGGACGACGTCGAAGGCGCCACCTCCCAGTGGCAGGTGGCGGCCCCCCTCGGCGGCATCGAGGTGTGGAGCCCGGATACGGCCTTCGCCAACGGCGGCAGCCAGTCCTGGAAGGCCGGCGTCGACGCCTCGCCGCGGGACCACCGGCTGGAGATGGCGGACTCTCTCACCATCCCCGAGGGTGAGCCTTCCCAGTACATCGCCAGCATCGGCGACACGGACACCGAGAACCCGACCTGGAAGTGGGCCTACAAGCTGCCGGATGACGTCGAGATCAACGACATCACGGTCGATAACTCGGTCAATATCTATGTCGCCGGAACCTCCTCAGCGACCAACCAGGTGTTCAGCACCGACTTCGGCTCGGAGACTCTCACCACCAGCGGTGCCTTCCTCGGCAAGCTCAGCGAGGACGGCGGCCAGCAGACCTGGGAGTGGCTGAAGGGAGCCACCGGCGGCGAAGGTTTGGCCGTGGCGCTGGACGACAACGGCTACGTCTATCTCGCCGGTGCCTATGAGGGCAGCGCCAGCTTCGCGGACGTCCTCAACGATCCCCTCGACACCGGATCCGGTTCCCAGACCGTGGCGCTGACCACCGATGCCGGCGCCGGGGCCGATGTGCTGGTCGCCAGCCTGGACGTCTCCGGCACGCCGTGGCGCTGGGTCCAGGTGGCCAACAGCGACGAATCGCCGGACGACGACCGCGCCCTGGCGATCGCCACCGATGGCAACGACGATGTCTTCATCGCCGGTGAGTTCGAGACCGATCTGCGCCTCGGCCCGGACGTTGGCCAGGAGCTCTCGGCGGTGGGCGACAAGGACGCCTTCTTCGGCAATCTCGACCTCGACAGCGGTGACTGGTTCGAGGTGCCCTTCGAGAGCTGGGTGGTCGGAGCCGAAGTGCCGGCGCCGGCCGGAGCCGACGTCAGCGACGCGATGAACTCGACGCCGGAGATCATCGTCACCGGCCCCGGCAACGCCATCGGCGACTACTTCTTCTGGAGCCCGCCGGCGGCCAACAGCTCGATCGGTCCCCTTGGCCAGGGCGACGACCAGGGGCATCTCTATGTCCTGCAGCCGGTTGCCGCCGAGATCCGCTGGAAGGTCGACGCCAGCGACTTGACCAACCTCGATCGCATCACCACCGTCGGAGCGTCCGATTGGCCGAGCGACTACTGCGGCGAATCGGGCTCGACCCGACCCTGTCGCCAGGTTCACATCGCCGGTACGCCGGTGGAGGTGGAGCCCGAGGCCATCGACCTCGACTACGTCAACTCGGTGACCGTCTTCACCGATCCTTCCGGTGCCGAGGTCAATCCGCAGACCAAGGTGTTCACCGCCGACACCGCCGGCTTCGCCGTCTTCGGCTACTCGGAAGATCCCGGCAACCTCGATCCGACCACTGCCCCGATCGTCTTCGAGATCGTCGAAACGGTGGTTTTCGACACCTCTCTGGTGCTCGATGATGGACCGGTCTTCCGGGACGACCAGACCTGCGAGATCGGCGAGGCGTTGACCGACGTCGACCACGTCGACTATCCCGGCAAGAACGGCTATGTGCTGTTCGAAAAAGCACCCATCGACGCCGATGGTCCGGACCGGGCTCACGATCGCGAGACCCGTTCCGGCAGCATCGTGCCGGTCAATGAGGTACCCCTCGACTCCGCCGGCGACGATCTGATGGTGGTGGTTTGGTACGAGCTCAACGACCGCAACGTCGCCTGGTCGACGATGCCGACGCGCTACGACTGCCAGTGGCCGGCCAACCCGCTCACCATCGTCATCGCCAGCGAGACGGGCTCCGAGATCGCCGGCCAGCCGGAGCTCGATCCGCTGATCTACACCGGTGTGCGCATCTACAACCAGGACGACCCGACGAAGCCGGGCTTCAACCCCAACGACGAGCACGCCTTCTTCGCGCCGGCCAACGGCTCCTCCGGCTTCAACGCCGTCTTCGCCCTGCGCTCCGACTTCACGCCGGTGGAGCGCACCTCGACCTCGAAGCCCTACACCATCCTCAAGTGGTTCGACGAAACGGCTCAGGATTGGGATTACCTGGTGTACCAGGTGCTGGCCACCGGCCAAGGCTTCGACAGCTTCCAGTACTCGGGCACCGCCGGCACCAAGATCAACGCCCCCTATCCGGTGCGCCTGCTCGGCGGCTGCGAGGAGACCAGCGGCGCCGGCCCGCCCTTCTACCAGGATTACCAGAAGTCCGTCTGGGCCCGTTCCGCCGGCCAGGTGATGGTGGAGTACTGGTATCCGCTGCAGCAGACCTTCTACTTCGATCGCGACGCCGACGACGTCGTCGAGAAGCCGGCCGGGGAGTGCATTCCCTGGCTCGGTGGCGATCCCGACGATGGTGATCCGGTCGACACCCTGTACAACATCTCCTGGCCGGCCGATCCGCCGGTGCTGCTGGTCGGCGAGACCCTCGCCGAGCCTAAGTTCGGATTGCCGGACATCCTCAACCAGGCCGGGGTCAAGATCGTCTACGACGAGCTCCAGGACCGCCTGCTGCAGAGCGGCACCTACGATCCCTTCGCCACCCTGGCGCGGATCATCGATCCGCTCAATCCGCGGTCGGTGATGATCGACGATCTGCCGGAGACCATCTCGACCTCGATCGACACGGCGACCGGCCAGATCCAGCCGGAGTCGAACATCGAAGGCACCATCCGGCTGCCCTTCAGCGTGCGCTCCCGGATCATCTACGACGGGCTCAACAATGAGCTCAAGTGGAAGGGCATCTTCGAGAAGGCCACCACCGGCGAAGACCTGCTGATGCTCAACGTGCTGACGGTGCGCGAGCGCCAGCTCCTCAAGTCCCTCGACGGCGGTGACGGCACCGAGGCCGAGGACTCGACCAAGACCTGCCAGAGCCTGGACGACGACTGCACCTGGGACGAGGCGATTCAGGCGCTCTACGACCTGAGCCAGAACCCCAACCAGCTCGAGATCATCGAGCCCGACGACGAGTGCACCGTCGATCAGCTCCAGACCGAGGTCGAGGAAGCCTGCGTCTTCCTCGAGAACCCGGCCGATCCGTTCTGCAACAACCCGACGATTCTGACCACCATCGAGGAACAGGTGGTGAGCTGCAACCCGGTTCCGCCGATCATTCCGGACGAGAGCCTGATCGGTCTGCAGGACGAGAAGACGATCTCGATCGTCAACGGCCGAGTGGTCGAGGAACCGGGGTCCGACGGTATCCCGGAGGCCATCGAGGTGGTCGGCCTGCAGGCCGCGCTGTCGGCCGGCAACGCCCAAGGCACCGGCTACTTGACCTTGGCTTTCAACGAGGACGAGACCCTCAGCCCGCTGCCGGTGGATCTGCAGGTGATTCGGGTCGATTGCCTCGAAGTGGCGACCACGCCGCCCACCCAGAGCACCTACCAGGGCGAACTCGACGTCATCTTCCCGGACAACGTCTTCGACGAGCAGCTCACCCTGCGTCACAGCGGCGACTTCATGGGGCGCTCCGGCGACTATCGCTTCGAGTGGTACTTCCACCCGGACGAGGACGGCACGCCACCGGAGCCGCTGCCGGACCCGGATGGCGGGCAGCTCAACGGCTGGTTCCAGTTCTTCCCCGAGGACGGTGACATTGGGGCCAACAGCATCACGATCAAGGGCGCCAACCTGCAGACCCTGTCGGACAACTGGTTCGTGGCCCGCTACCGGCCCCTCGACCCGATCGTTCCGCAGGGCGAGACGGCACCCCTGTGCGGCGGTGGCTGGAGCTTCTATGCCGGTCAGCCCGGCGGCACGGCCCTCGACCAACGGGCGCAGCTCGCACCCGGCTGGGTGGCGCGGGTGATCGATGGCCTCAATCCCTTCGAGGCTCGGGTGCAGGACTTCCACGCCGCTCCCACCAACACCTTCGCCAGCATGCTGGTACAGCTCGGCGAGCGTTACGAGGGCGACATCTCCTACAACCCGACGGCCGACAACCTGAACTCCATCGGCTTGATCGAAGCCTACGAGACGGTGTTGCGGCGCGCCCTGGAGCTGAGCGTCGACGGCACGCCGCCGGTGGACTACGCGCCGGTCAACAAGGAGATCCTGCGCATCTCGTCGCGCCTGTCGGACTTCTACATGCTGCTCGGCAACGAGGCCTACGGCGATGCCCTCGACCCCACCATCGGCTTCGACGTGGCGAGCGAGGAGTACGGCACCTTGGCGCCGGCGATCTTCTCCTTCCAGAACCAGCTCGCCTCGCTGCTCGAAGAGGAGCTCACCCTGCTGCGCGGGCGCCCCGACGACTTCGGCGCGGTGACGGCGCGGCCGCACTACAACCGTCTGCTGTGGAACTTCACCACCGGCGATGGCGAGCTCGCCTACGCCCAGAACTACAACATCGCCGACCAGGACTTCAGCGGCGTAGTCGACGAGACCGACGCCCAGATCCTCTTCCCGCAGGGCCATGGCGATGCCTGGGGTCACTACCTGACCTCGATCAAGACCTACTACGACCTGTTGCGCCATCCCTTCTTCACCTGGCTGCCGCGCACCGGCGCGGTGCTGGTGGCGAACTCGCCGGTGACGGTGGACTTCCTCGACGAGCAGAAGTTCGCCGAGGCGGCGGCGGCCAAGGCCCGGGCTGGCGCCGAGATCGTCGACCTGACCTACCGCGAGAACTACGTCGAAGATCCGGCCGGCCAGTGGCAGGGCTACAAGGATTCGGACGAGGATCGCGCCTGGGGTCTCTCCGGCTGGGCCCGCCGAGCCGGCCAAGGGGCCTATTTCGACTGGGTGGTGGCGAACGCCATCCTGCCCTTCGAAGACCCCGATCCCAGCCACGTCGGCATCCAGCGCATCGACCGTCAGAACATCGAAGGGCTGGACGAGATCGTCGCCGAGTACGACACCATTCAGGTGCAGCTCGACGAGGCCGACAGCGGCCTCAACCCGCTCGGCCTCGCCAAGGGCGTGGTTCCCTTCGATATCGATCCCGATCTGGTCGACAACGAGGCCGAGCCGTCGGCGGCGAAGACCCACTTCGAACAGATTTACGACCGTGCCAGCTTGGCCCTCGACAACGCCTCGGCGACCTTCGACTACGCCAACCAGCTCAGTCAGCTGCTGCGCCGCAACCAGGACACGGTCGACGCCCTGACCACCAACGTCTTCGAGCAGGAAAAGGACTTCAACGGCCGCCTGATCGAGATCTTCGGCTATCCCTACTCGGACGACATCGGGCCGCCAGGGACCTACCCGGCGGGCTACAACGGTCCCGACCTCTACCACTACATGTACGTCGATCAGACCAACCTGACGGGCACCCGGGACGAGCCGACGGACGTCTTCACGGCAGAGTTCTCGGCCCTGCCGGTGATGGAGTTCTTCAACTTCAACCCCGGCAATCCGGACTGTGACGACGATCCCTTCGACACCGGCTGCTCGTTGTCCGATCCGCGCAACGACACCCTGTCGGTGGACTACCACGTGTCGCGTTCGCGGCGCACCAATTCCGCCGGCGAGCCGGTGACAGCGGACTCCTTCTTCTTGGTCAAGCCGGAAGAGTGGACCGGCAGCCGCCGCGCCACCGGTGAGCTGCAGGACCGCCTGTCGGACCTGCTGGTGGCGATCAACAACTACGACCAGACCCTCGAGCAGTACGACAACCTGCTGCTGTCGATCAACGACCAGCTCGAAATTCTCGAGGCGCAGCATCGCCTCGACCGCAGGAAGATCAGAATTCGCAACGGCCAGCGCGAAGAGCTCGCCACCATGAACGCCTTCCTCGGCACCCTGCAGACCACTTCGACGACCTTGAAGCGGGTCGCCTTGGGGATCGAAGAGTTCGGCAAGAGCACCTCCGAGTGTGTGCCCAAGTCCCTGGTGGTGGGCTTGTCCTCCGGCGGTGACGTCTTCGCCGGCGTGCGCTGTGCGGTGGAGCAGACCAAGTCCCACACCAAGTTCTGGGTCGAAACCGCCGCCGACGTCACCGACACCGCTGCCAACCTGCTCAGCCTGGCGAAGGAGGATGTCGGCATTCAAGCGGACATCGAAGTCCAGGCCTTGGACGCCGAGTTCGCCGCCTTCACCAAGCTCAAGGAGCTCGAAGCGACGTTGCGCCGCGAGCCTCTGCTGCGCCTCGAGGCCTATCAGCGGCGCGAGATCATCGATCAAAACCGCGGCAACTATCTGGCGGCCCTGGCCAAGGGGCAGCGCACGCTGCAGGCGATGGTGCGCTTCCGCAAGTACACCGCCGCCGACGTCCAGCTGGCGCGCTATCAGGACCTCACCTTCCGGGTGTTCCGCAACGACGCGCTGCAAAAGTACCGGGCGCAGTTCGATCTGGCGGCGCGCTACGCCTACCTGGCGGCGACCGCCTACGACTACGAGACCAACCTCCTCGGCACCGATGCTCAGGGCGGTCAGGACTTCCTGGCGGACATCGTCAAGGAGCGCGCCATCGGCCAGATCCTCGACGGCGAGCCGGTGCCCGGATCGCGCGGCTTGGCCGACCCCCTCGGGCGCATGAAGGAGAACTTCAACGTCTTGAAGGGTCAGCTCGGCTTCATCAATCCGCAGAGCGAGACGAATCGTTTCTCGCTGCGCCAGGAGCTCTTCCGGATCACCGATTCGGATCCGACCAGCGATAGCGACCAGGACGACGTCGACTGGCGGACGGTGCTGCGCGACCACTATGTCGCCGATCTCAACTCGCTGCCCGAGTACCGACGCTATGCCCGGCCGTTGGCGCCGGAGAGCGCCGGGCCGCAGCCGGCGATCGTGATTCCCTTCGAGACCACCGTCACCTTCGGCCTCAACTTCTTCGGTTGGCCGTTGGCCGCCGGTGACAGCGCCTACGACGCCACCCATTTCGCCACTCGCATCCGGACCGTCGGCACCTGGTTCCAGGACTACGAAGGCCTGCCGCTGTCGAACACGCCGCGGGTCTACCTGCTGCCGGTGGGCGCCGACGTCCTGCGGCCGCCGAGCGGTGATCTCTTCCAGACTCGCGAGTGGACGGTGGTCGATCAGGTGCTGCCGGTGCCCTTCAGCATCGGTGAGTCGCAGCTCGACGATCCCGACTGGATTCCGGTCAACGACAGCCTGAGCGGCAGCTTCAACGACGTCCGTCGCATCGGCACCTTCCGGGCCTTCCACGATTCCGGCGACTTCTTCGAGGGCGAGACCACCGCCGACAGTCGCTTGATCGGGCGCAGCGTGTGGAACCGCCGCTGGCTGTTGATCATCCCCGGCGGCACGCTGCTC
The DNA here is from genome assembly GCA_039028635.1 of Acidobacteriota bacterium. Taxonomy (NCBI): domain Bacteria; kingdom Pseudomonadati; phylum Acidobacteriota; species Acidobacteriota bacterium. The sequence goes on along the minus strand of JBCCHV010000017.1, from coordinate 59,431 downwards.
AACGACGCCGACGAAGGGATCGACGTCCTGATCGAGGGCGATGATCCGGACGGCGACGGTACCCGCGATGGCGACGGCATCGACGACATTTTGATCTTCTTCCAGACCTATGCCTACACAGGAGTGTGAGGAATGGTGAAGCCGACTCGAACTCATCCCCGACGGCTACCGATCCGCTGGCTCGCCGGCGTCGCCCTGGGACTGCTGCTGGTGCCCCCGGCGTCAGCTCGCCTGCCCGAGCCGGACCACATCTTCTACGGCCGGGCGCTGCGCGGCGGTGAGCCGGTGGAGCAGGGTCTGGTCGAGGTTTTCCTCGATGGCCAGGCCACGCCCCTGAGCAGCTACATCCTCGGCACCGAGGGTGAAGTCGGCCAACGCTACGTGCTGCGGGTCCCCATCGACTCGGTCGATCCCCAACTGGCGGGGACGGCGCGACCCGGGGATGCCGTCACCTTCACCATCGACGGCGTGTTCGCCGGCGAAGGGGTGGTCGGCGCTCTCGGCGAGGCCCAGATCCTCGATCTCGACGAGCTGGCGGCTTTGCCCGGCTTGTCGATCGACGATGTCACCGTGATCGAGGGCGATACGGGAAGTGTCGACGCGATCTTCACGGTCACCCTGTCGGAAACCTCCCTCAGCGCGGTGTCGGTCGATTACGAGACGCCTTCCGGGCAGGGCACCGCCACCCAGGGCCTCGACTACACCCTGACCAGCGGCACCGTCACCATCGATCCCGGCGATACGGAAGGCACCATCACGGTGCCGATCCTGGGCGATTTCGAGGAGGAAGCGGACGAGACCTTCGTGGTGCAGCTCTCCAACGAGAGCGGCGCCATCCTGTCGGACGCCGAGGGTGACGGCACCATCGTCGACAACGAGCGGCCGCCGGATGTCGCAATCGGCGATGTCGCGGTGCTCGAAGGCGACGCCGGCTCGACGCTGGTCGAGCTCACGCTGGTGCTGTCGCGGCCGATCACGCCGGTGGTGACGGTGCAGTGGTCGACCACCGAGGCGGTCGATGGCGCCACCGCCGATGTCGACTTCGCCGCCGCTTCGGGCACCGCCACCTTCGCGTCCGAGACCACCACGACCACCCTGATGGTGGAGGTCTTCGGCGATGTCGAGGACGAGTCGGACGAGCTCTTCTACGTCGATCTCGACTCGGTGAGCGCCGAGGCGACGATCAGCGATGGCCAGGCCGAGGTGGTGATCTGGGACGACGACGGCTTCCTCGAGTTCGTCGAGGCGGTCGGTCTCGGCACCATGCCGGGCCTCGACGAGGCCTCGGCGGTGGCGGTGACGCCGGGCGGCGGCTGGATCGTGGTCAGCGGCAAGGTCAACGACTCGCTGCTGACCTTCGCCCGCGATGCCGTCGATGGCAGCTTGACCTTCGCCGATCAGATCTCCGAAGGCGATGACGGCGGCAACGTCGTCGGTCTCGACGGCCCGGAGGACATCGTGGTCAGCCCCGATGGCGCCCACGTCTATGTGGCCTCCTTCATCAGCTCGGCGGTGTCGGTCTTCGCCCTCGATGGCGGCAGCGGTGCGCTCTCCTTCCTGGAAGCCCAGGTCGACGGCGCCGGCGGCGTCGACGGCTTGCTCGGTGCTTCGTCGCTGGCCTTCGACTCGACCGGTGACTTCCTCTATGTCGCCGGTGAGACGGACGACGCCGTGGCGGTCTTCGAGCGCGATGAGACCACCGGCCTCTTGACCTTCGTCGAAGCCCACTTCGACAGCGACGATGCGGTTGACGGCCTCGGCCTCGACGGTGCCACGGCGGTCGCCGTCAGTGCCGACGATGCCCACGTCTACGTCGCCTCGCGAGTCGATTCGGCGGTGGCGGTATTCGGCCGCGATGGCTCCACCGGTGAGCTCACGGCTATCGAGTTCCAGAGCCTCGCCGGCGGCCCCATCACCGGCCTCGGCGGCACCAGCTCGGTGGCGGTCTCCGGCGATGGCGAGTTCGTCTACGCCACCGGTGCTTCGGAAGACGGCCTGGTGGTCTTCCGGCGCGACGACGCCAGCGGCGCCTTGACTTGGCTGCAGACCTTGCTCGACGACGTCAACGGCGCCGACGGACTCGACGGCGCCACCGAGGTGGTGGTGTCCTTCGACACCCGGGTGGTGTTCACGGCGGCCCTCGAAGACGATGCCCTGGGAGTCTTCCTGCGCGATCCGTCGACCGGCTCGCTGTCGCCCATCGAGTTCCACTTCGATGGCTCCGGCGGTGAGGACGGCCTCGATCGAGCGCTCCATCTGGCGGTCTCGGCCAACGACTCGAGCATCTACCTGGTGGGCAGCAACGACGACGCGGTGGCGGTCTACCTGCGCGACTCGATCCAGCCGACGGATCCGGTCACCCTGGAGAGCACCAGCCACACGGAGAACGTCTGGTCGAACCTGTCGCAGATCGTCATGGAGTGGTCCGGGGCGGTGGACAACGCCGGCGGCACCGGCGTGCTCGGCTACTCCTTCCTGTTCGATCTCGAAGCGGTGACCATGCCGGACCTGATCCTCGATCTCACCCACACCGTCGACGCCCATACGACCCAAAGCGTGGCGTTGCCGGACGACGACGGCTTCTACTTCCACATCCGGACCTGTGATTTCAGCGCCAACTGCACCTCGGCGATTCATCGCGGGCCCTATCGCATCGATGCCACCGCGCCGGCGGCGCCGGCGGACCTCGCGTCGCCGAGCCACGGCAGCGGTGCTCCGGAGGCGGACGACACCATCGACGTCACCTGGACGGCGGCGAGCGACAATCTGAGCGGCGTGGCCGGCTATTCGGCGGTCTTCGACCGCCTGTCGGACAACACCTGCGGCGAGTCCGAGAATCTCGGTCCGGTGGTTTCCTGGACCAGCCCGGTGCTCGCCGACGGCACCTGGTACTTCCACCTCTGCGCCGTCGACGAGGCGGGCAACTGGAGCGATCCGATGACCCTCGGGCCGCTGGTGGTCGAAGCCTCGGCGCCGCGCTTGGTGAACGTCGACACGGTGGCCGGTACCGGCGACGGTGAGCTTTCCGACGGCGAGATGGTCGACACCTACTCGATCACCCAGCTCCTGCTGGCCTACAGCGAGGAGATGGAAAACGGTGGCGGTGGCACCGGCGGTGCCGACGTCACCAACCCGGACAACTATCTGCTGGTCCACGGTGGCCCCGATGGTGTCCTCCAGACCCTCGGATGCGGTCCGCTGGCCGGTGACGACCTGCAGGTGCCGGTCGACAGCGTCGCCTTCGACAGCATCACCTTCGGCGCCGTCGCCGGGATCAACGGTGGAATCCCGCTGCCGGCCGGTGCCTATGGCCTGTACTCGTGCTCCGCCCTGACCGATCTCTTCGGCACCGCCCTCGATGGCGATGGCGATGGCAGCGGTGGGGATGACGCCGCCCTGGGCTTCAGCGTCGGCATCGACAATCTGCTCGCCAATCCCAACCTCGACGGCGATCTCTCGCCCTGGGTGCGCTTCCCGGACACCTCTTCGGTGGTCGACTTCGCGGCCGATGACGCCGACGAGGCGGCCTCCTCGGGCTCGGCGGAAGTCACCTTCTCGGGGCTCGATCCGGTGGCTTACGTCAGCCAGTGCGTCGCCATCGACGCCGCCCTTCCGCACGAGCTGCGCGGCCGGGCGCGGATCGACGGCGGCAGCGGCAGCCTGCCGATCGTGTCCGCCCTGGTGCGTTACTTCGCCTCGCCGAACTGCACCATCGACCAGCTCGATGAGGAGTCCTCGGCGGCGCTGGCGGGCGATACGCTGGGGGTATGGGAATCGTTCGAGCTTCCGGCCCTGACCATTCCGGCGACCGCTCAGTCGGCGCGCGTCTTCTTCCTGGTGGACGGCACCGGGGCGACGACCTACGAAGCCTTCCTCGACAACCTGGTGTTGGCGGCGCGGCCGAACGGCGAAATCTTCACCGACGGCTTCGAGTCGGGCAACGTCTCGGCCTGGTCGGCGGCGGTGGAGTAGGAACCATGAGGATCCTTCTGGGCGGCCTGCTGCTGGTGCTGGCCGCCTGCAGTAGCGGTGCCCCGCCGGCGCCGGAGACGCCGGTGACGGCGTCGGCAGCGGCTCCGGCGCCGACGGTCGAGGAAAAGCCGACGAGTGCGCAGATCGCCTCCAATCCGGAGGTCTTGGCGGTGGTCGAAGGCACTGCCATCACCCTCGAAGACTTTCGCCTGGCGATGGAGCTGCGCGGAGGGGCGGCGCGCTACCCGGACCGCGAACGCCGCCAGGCTCTCCTCGATGAGCTGATCCAGAACCGCATCTTGCTGGTCAAGGCCCTCGACGAGGGCTACGACCACCGCGAAGATGTCGTGCGGTCCTTCGAAAAGATTCTGGTCAATCTCTACCGGCGCGAGAACCTCGAGGAGTCGGCGGCCGTCGAAGTCACCCCGGAGGACATCGCCGCCTACTACGAGGCTCATCCGGAGCGCTTCATGAGACCGGCCCGGTCGCGTTTGGCGATGCTCCTCATCGAGCGCTCGCCGCGGCTCGACGACGAAGGCAAGGCGCGCCTGAAGGCGCGCGCCGCGGAGGTCTACGAGCAAGCCGCTGCCCTCGGCGACGATGTCAAGGGCTTCGGTCCGCTGGCGCGCAAGTACTCGGACGATGCCGCCACCAAGTACGTCGGGGGCGTCGTCGGCTGGCTCTATCCCCGCCGGGTGGAAAGCTACAAGTGGGCCGCCGAGGTGCTGGCCCCGGCCTTCGCCCTCGAGGAGCCCGGCGACATGAGCACGCTGATCGAAGGTGAGGATGGCTACTACTTGTGGCGTCTTCTCGAGCGTGAGCAGGCCGAGCCGCGTCCCCTCGAGCGGGTGCAGGACGGTATTGCCGGGATCTTGCGCAAGGAGAGGCAGGACGAGCGTCGCCGCGCTTTCGCCGCCGAGCAGCGCGAGGGCGTCGATCTGTGGACCGGCTACGAGCGCCTCGAGGCGCTGCCGGAGGTGGCTGCGGAGGACAAGTCCGCCGGCCCACCGCCGCTCCCCGGTGGCTAGGACCGGCCCCCCACCCCTCGCCACCGCCGAAGCCCTGACCCTGCCGGCCCGGCGATCGGCGCCGGCGGCGGAGAGCTGGAGCCTGTGGCGCTATCGCCATGCCGTCTCTTGGCTGCGCCGCCAAAGTCCCCGGCCACGCACTCTGATCGACCTGGGCTGTGGCACCGGCAACGGCACCTGCCATCTGATCGCCGAGCTCGGACTGCGCCGCGCCCTCGGAATCGAGGAGGATCCAGTGCAGCTCCGGGCGGCTCGCGCTCGCGGGTTGGCGGTGCGCGCCGGCTCACTACTCGACGTGTCGCTCGCGACGGATCTCGAAGAGCGTTTCGACGTCGTCCTGCTGGGTGACGTGCTGCATCACCTGACCGGCCCCGGAGCCGAGTCCCGTCGTTCTCTCGCTCGGCGCGCCTTGGTGACGGCGCGCCGGTTGGTGGCGCCGGGCGGCTCGCTGGTGGTTCTCGAGCCGGTCTACCGCTCGCGCCTCCTGCGCGCCGGTTCTTTCCAGCTCAAGCGACTCACCTCGCGCTGGCTGCGGCGCCGTTGCGAGCTCGGGGCTTCGTGGCTCAACGTTGGCCCGCCGGTGGTGAGGTTCTTCGATCGCGCCGAGCTCGTCGCCCTGCTCGCCGAGGCCGGCTGGGAGATCGCAGCGCTGATCGAGAGCGACCAGGACCGCCTCGGCGGGATTTGGCGGCGCGGCCGGTTGACCGCGTTGGCCCGGCCTCAGTCGAAGCGCTCGACGTCGACCGCGATCAGGTCGCCGGAAAGGCGATGAAAGTTCTCCGACGGATGCTCGCGACCCACGACCTGGAACAGGGTCGGCGCTTGATCGTGTCCGAAGAGGGCCATCAGCGCTCCGCTCTCGGGGTCGGCGATGGCGGCGCGCAGAGCGTAGGTGCCGCCGAGCAGCGGCAGGCGGGGCACCCGGCAAGAGAACGTGCCGGCGCCGGCGGCGAGGCAGAAGGCCGGGCCTTCGCCGGCATGGAGCAGGCCCGAGGTGATCTGCACCATCAGGTCGGCGGTGGCGACGCGGAAACCCCAGAAGACCTCGCCGCTGCTCTCCAAGGAGCGGTAGTGCAGGTCCACCCGGGCGGCCTCGCCGGTGCGCAGCGGCCCGCCGTCCTCGGCCCGGATCTCCACCTGGTCGATGATCAGGGGCTCCTCCTGGCTCAGCGGGCGCTGGGTGGGGCCGGAGGGGGACTCCTCGCTCGTCGCGTCCTCGGTAGCGTCGCGGCGGGTGGCGAGGTAGGCCTTCACCACCCGGTCGCTGGGGCCGTAGTCGACCACCTGGCCGGCTTCGAGGTAGAGACTTCGCTGGCAGAGGTTCTGGACCGTGTAGAGGTCGTGGGACACCAGCAAAAGGCCGGTGCCTTTCTGCATCAATCCCATCATGTGACGCACGCACTGGCGCCGGAAGTGCAGGTCGCCGACCGCCAGCAGCTCGTCGAGCAGCAGGATGTCGGGCTCGAGGTGGGCGGCGATGGCGAAGCCCAGGCGAGCCCGCATGCCGGTGGAGTAGGTGAGCAGGGGGGCGTCGACGAAGTCGCCGATGCCGGCGAAGGCCAGAATCGCCTCGAGTCGCTCCGCTGTCTCCTCCCGGGTCAGGCCGAGGAGGGCCGCCTCGTGCTCGATGTTCTCGCGGCCGGTGAGCACCGGATCGAAGCCCACCCCGAGCTCCGAGATGGCCCGCAGCCGGCCCTCGACGACGATGCGACCGCCATCGAGGGGAAGGCGGCCGTTGAGCAATTTGAGGAGGGTGCTCTTGCCGGCGCCGTTGGGGCCGATGACGCCGAGACATTCGCCCCGCTGGAGGGCGAAAGAGACCTCCTCGAGGGCCCAGAATTCACCCGCTCGCAGGGCGTCGCGGCGCTTCGGCCGGCCCCAGGCGCTGCGCCACAGATCCTGCACGCCGTAGCGCAGCGAGCGGTCGAGGCGGCGGCAGAATTTCTTGCTCACCCCGGTGGCTTCGAGGAGAGCGGTTTCGGAGGCTTCGGGCACGGCGGAAATCTATCAAGGCCGAGGGCGGATTCCGGATCTGGACGCTTGCCCGTCGCCGAGGTGCCCCGGTGTTGAGCTGGTGGCGGCGGTGGCGACAGAAGGGGGCTCCGCCTGTGCCGCCTTCCGCCCTCTCGCCGCAGGCCGTCAGCGACTACTACGACCGCTGGACGGAGCGCTATGAGGCCGCTTTCGGCGACACCTTCCAGTCGAACCGGACGGCGGATCTCGACGTTCTCTTCGAGCACATCGCCGGCCAGGCGGAGCTCGCCCCGGGGCAGCGGGTGCTGGATGCGGGCTGCGGTGTCGGCGGTCCTGCCCTCTGGCTGGTGCGGCGCCATGGCGTCGCGGTCGATGGCGTCACCATTTCGGTGCTGCAGGCGGAGAAGGCCCGCCGCAAGGCGAAAGCGACCGGCTTGGGCGACCGGGCGAGGTTTTTCAGCGGCGATTTTCACGATCTCGCCGCCCTGAACGGCGAGCTGGCCCCTGCCGAGGGCTACGATGCCGTGCTGTTCCTCGAGTCCCTGGTCCACTCCCATCGCCCCGAGATTGCCCTCGGCGAGGCGGCGCGGATGCTGCGTCCCGGCGGGGTGCTCTACGTCAAAGACCTGTTCCGTCGGCGCGAGCCGCTCCATGGCGAGGAAGAGCGGCGGGTGGAGCGGGCGGTGCGCAACACCAACCGCCACTTTCGTCTCGAAGTCCAGTCGACCGGTCGCATCGAGCGAGGACTGCGGCAGGCTGGTCTCGAGCTCGAGTCCTTCGGCGAGCTACCGATCGCGACCCAGCACGATCTCGGCAACGCCTTCTGCCAGGAGCACGCCATCGACATTTACGAGGGCGAGCCGGTGACCTATCTCGACTGGCTCGAGCTCAAAGCGAGGAAACCGCGATGAACCGGCGCCGGAGCGCTATTCGGAGGACGACATGCTGAAGGATGCGGCGGCCCGCGAGCAGCTCGAGCGCGATGGCTGGGTGGTGATCGAGTTCTTCACCGACGCCGAGTTCGACCGCTTGGTGGCGATCCACGACAACCTCCATCAGGATGCGGTGGACGAGGGCATTTTCTTTTCCAACCGCAGCCCGGACGAGGCCTACAAGGCCCGCGTCCAGGAGCTCTTCCGTGAGCACTACCGGTCGAAGCTCGACGAGCTGTTCGTCGATGCCGAGTGGATCGATGGTGTCTTCATCATCAAGGCCCCGGGAGCCGGCGAGTTCTCGAATCATCAGGACTGGTCCCTGGTCGACGAGGCCGAGCACCGCAGCCTCGGGATCTGGGCCCCGCTGCTCGACGTCGACGCCAAGAACGGCACCTTCTGCGTCCTCTCTGGCAGCCATCGCTTTCACGAGACCTACCGCAGCCCCACCATTCCGTCAATCTATGCCCGCGACGACCTCGACGCGCTGATCGCCGAGCATCGCCAGGTGCTTGAGGTGCGCCGCGGTCAGGCGGTGATCTTCGACCACGCCCTGATCCACGCCACCACCCCCAATCGTTCCGATCGGCGGCGCAGCGCCGCCTTCTGCGGCATCAAGCCGCGCCGCGCCGAGATGCGCTTCTTCTGGCTCGACCCGCAGGCCGAGCGGGTCGAGGCCTTCCGTATCGAGCGCGATTTTCTCTATCGCTACGACTACCAGTCGCGCCCCGAAGCGGAGAGCCTGGGGCACCTGCCTTGGGAACCGCCGGAGGTCACCGTAGAGGGGCTCGAGGACGCCATCCTGCGGCACGGCTCCCCGGAGGCGAGCTTCGCGGCGGCGGACCTGGTCGCCGACCAGGCGGCACCTCGCAGGCCCTGGTGGCGCCGGTTGTTCGGCTAGCCCGGGTTAGCGGTACAGGGCGTCGCGGATCTCTTCGCCGCGGGCGAGGAGGGCGGCGAACTCACCCTCGTCGATCTGGCGATTGCGGTTCGGGACGAAGCCGCGGCTCGGTAGCTTGGGACGACCGGCAAAGAGCCCCGGGCCGACCTCGACATAGAAATCGGAATCGGCCGCCAGTACCTCGAAACGGTCCGGCGCCGCCGGGTCGAGCCAGTGGATCACCGTTTCCGCCTCGCGCGGCACCAGCTCGATCTGGATCGCCACCCGCGGCGCGGCGCTGCGATTGTCGGCCGAGTAGTGGAGCAGGCTGTCGTCGAACAGCACCGCTTCGCCGGCGGCCATGGTCAAGGGCTCGAAATAGCGCTCCTTGAGGGTGTCCTCGAAGTCGGCGAAGTAGGGGCGGCTGGCGAAGTTGGCGACCTCCGGCAGCAGCTTGTGGCTGCCGTCGATCACCTGCAGCGCGCCGTTGCCCTCGTCGACATCGATCAGCGGGCACCAGGCGGTGATGGTGGTGTCCGCCAGGCTCGCCGTCGTCGGCCAGTTCTGGTGGATCATCAACGCTCCCTGCCCCGGCGGCTTGACGTGGATGTTGCTGGTCAGAATCCGGTAGTCGGCGAGCAACCGCGCCAGCGGCGCGGCGAAGAACTCCCGCACCAGGGCATCCGAAGCCCGGCGATACTCCACCTTGGGATCGAGGTAAGTGCAGTGGTAGGTCGGCTGCGCCGGGTCCTGCGCCTCCGGCGCGAAGCCATCGGAAGGCTGCAGCCCTTCCACCCGAGATCGCAACGCCGCGACCCCCGATTCATCGAGCAATGGCGTACGAATCCAGCCGCGCCGGCGGAGGATCTGGTCTTGGTCCGGCTGCTGAAGGATGGGGCGCATGGTGGGACCCGCAGGAGGTCATTTTGGAGGGCCCAAAGATAGCACGGGATCGATCTCCGGTCGCTCCTTCTTCGGCTGCCGAAACCGGCTCCCGAGAAGTGTCGTCATGGCTATTTGACAAACCCTCGGCCACTTAAGAGAGTTCCCAAAATCGCAACTGGCCAAGGTGATTTCGGGGCATCCCGAAGACGTGGGGAGTTTCGCTATGTCGTTGCCTAAGTTCGAGTCCGAAGAGCTGCTTCGTCAGGTCCTGGCGAAGCTGTTCATGCGAATGCCGGAGATCTCCGAAGTCCAGATCCTCCATGGACAGATGGAGTACGGCAAGGACATCGTCTTCTGGACCAAGGGGGCACTTGGGGAGCCAGTGGCCTGCGCCTGCGTCGTCAAGAACTCGAGAGTGAGCGGGTCCGTCGGCAAGGCCGGTGGACTCAGAGCCGTCTTCGATCAGATCGAGCAGGCCTTGGATACTCCTTTTCTGGATCAGTATGGCCAGGAACAGCGGATTCACCATGTCTACGTGATCTCACCCGAAGTCATCACTCAGGCGGCGATCGCGTCGTTGCAGGGAAAGCTGGCTTCTCGTGCCGGCCAGGTGGTCTTCGTGCCGGGAGAGAAGCTGTTCGATCTCCTGAGAACCTATTGGATGGATTTTTTCGTTGATGAGTTCACTCAGCTCGAAGAGAGCCTTCGTCTTCTCGAAGAGGAGGGGCAGAAAGATGATCTTCGGGAAGTCGCAGCCAACTACGGACTGAAGCCTCCGGACGACTTCGAGCGAACAATCTATGTCCTCCGTAGTCTGCATCTCGAAGTCGGTCGCTGGGATGTCTCGTTTCTTCGAACGCCGGTGCCAGAGTTTAAGACCGACGGAGATGAGGAAGATCTCGAACCGGCTCTTCAGTTTCTGAAGGCTCTACGCCGCAACTTGCCGCATCTCCATCGCTGGCGTCTCATTGACGCCGACCATTTCTCGAGCGCGAATCGCGACGACGGCGTCGAAGCTCTCGCGAGTGAAATCGGTTCCTTCGTCGGTGAGGTTGAGCGAGCGTTGCGAAGCCGTCGAAGCTCGGTGGAGCAGCTTGCCGGTAAGGCTGATCGCCTGCGCCCTCGAATCTTCCTGGCGGTCAGTCCGATGAGGGCCGCTGCTCGCACGAGCTCCGAGATCGGAGATCTCGAGTCAGCCTCGCTCGAGGATTTCCGAAGCCAGTCGGCACAAATGGCTCAATGTCTGACCGATTGCTTGTCTTCGGCTCCCTACGCGATGCTCGATCGGGTGGGAGTCGCCGGCCTTGGGACCCAGGAATCGCAGGTCCGGGAGTCTCGACAATCATGGATGATCTTGGGGCCTGCCGGTTACGGCAAGACCTCTTTCTGTCGTTGGAATGCGCTGATCGATACGGAGAGATACCGGTCCCGTGCCTCCGAGGTCTTCCCGGTCTTCATTCCGCTCAATGTTCTTGCTCGCAGAGCGTTTTCTAATTATCGAGATGCGTTTCTCAAGGGCATCGGCCGTTCGGCCCTGCTTCCGGAAGGACCAACCGTTGACGGGGGCAAGGGCATGTCGGTACGCCTCTATCTCGATGGTTTGGACGAAGTTTCTTCTCTGGAGACTCGTCGCCAGATCTGCGCCGCAGCTCGTGACGCACACGAAAACGGTCTGCAGGTGATCTTGACCGCACGCGACTACGTTCGCATGCCCGAGCTCGCCTGGTTGCCAAAGCTCCAGCTGAGTCTCTTGGATCGAGAGTCGCAGAGAGATCTAGCCTTTCGCGTTCTCGGTTCCGAGGCCGAATGCGGGCGGTTTTTCGAGCAATTGAATTCGACCGCAGCGCTGAGGGATCTGTTCGGTGTTCCGCTATTGGCCCGTTTGATCTTGCTGACTTACAAAGAGACCCGGGAGGTACCTGAGAATCGCTCTGGGCTCTATAGAACCTTTGCCGATCTCCTTGCGGGTGGCTGGGACTTTGCAAAAAGAGTGGCGCGCGATTCGCAGTTCAGTCGACGAGAGAAGAAGAATGTACTTTGTCGACTCGCGCGGACCGCCCAGGAGACTCGTGTGCGTCATTTCAAGGTCGACCTGGTGAAAGAGGCCGTCCAGAGGTCCGCAGGCGTGTTCTCCGACGACGAAGTCGAACAGATCTGTGTCGAGCTGGTTCGGGATGGCCTGCTCGCCCATTCGGCGAACGTCCTCTACTTTCCGCACCTGTCTTTTCAGGAATTCTTCTGCGCGTCCTACTTCATGGGGATGCCGGCGCAGGCGGTCGATCCCTCCTACCTTGAGCTCTCGAGGAGGTCGGATTCGAAGCCCGGAAACTCGTCGGTATCGATGGCACTGAGAGAGTACTTGAAGGGCGATGACTGGTGGCGAGAAGTTCTTGCTTTCTACATCGGACTCTCCGAGAGCCCGGAGGAGATGGCTGAGTGGTTGGTCAAGTCCATCGCCGGCAACGACCGTGGAGATCGTCTCCTGCGTGACTTCGTCGATGCCTTCCCTCGCTACGACCTGGCGGCCTCTTTTCCAACCCTGAGACATCACTCGGTTCTGCGCTGACTCCCTAGTAATTCCCGCGCCGGTTTCTACATCTTCTTGACCTTTGCCAGCACTGAGAAGTCCGGGTTGAGTTCGACCTTTTTGGGCTTTTCCGCCAGCGGCACGGTGAGGGTGACCTGTGGGGCGTCGACTTTGGCGAGGTAGGAGCCGGTGCGGTTGCCGCCGTAGTCGAAGCGGATGGGGATGAGGGAGAAGAAGTCCTCCGGGACGTCTTCCTGGTGGATCTCGACGATCATTTGGAAGGGTGTCGCGGAGCCCGCCGGGGCGGCTTCGATACGGTGCTGCCAGCGGTAGGTGGGGATGTCGTTGCTGCACAGCCACTGGTCGAAGAACCACTGCCAGTCGCCCGGGGCGTGGCGGTTGACGGTGGCGATGAAGTCGGCGGTGCTGGGGGCGGAGCCGCGGTGGGTGCGCACGAAGTCGCGCAGGATCTCGATGAAGAGGTCCTGGTCGGGGCTGATCAAGCGCAGCAGCGAGTGCAGGCTGTGCAGCACCAGGGGGCCGCGGTGATAGACCTGGATCTGGTAGCCGCGCGGGATCTCGACCGTCGAAGCGCGGTAGCCGAGGCAGATCGGGCCCATGCGGCGGCGGTCGGCGAGGTTGGTCTCGACCAGCCAGGGACGGGCGAAGCGGCCGAAGGCGCCCTTGCGCGAGCCGTTCACCAGGTTGGTGTAGGCGGTGAGCACCTCGTCGTAGAGCTTGTCGCCGTTCTTCAGGGTGTTCTTGATGAACAGCATCGCCGAGTACTCGGCCAGGGCCTCGCTGAGCCACTGATCGCGGTAGCTTTGCCAGCCGACTTCATGGCCCCACCACTGGTGCGCTGCTTCGTGGGCGCGGAACATCTCGGTCGGTCCCGATGATTCGTTGCGGTAGGTCGACTCGCTCATGTGGATGAAGCCGTCGAAGGCTTGTCCATGGAAGGCGGCGATGCCGGTGAGCTGGATCTCGTCGACCGGGAGCGGCGCATCGAGCAGCCACTGGAAGTAGCGCAGGCTGTTGGCGACGTCGATTCCGACGTTGCGGATCATCTCGCCGCCGGCACCGCCGCGCAGGCGCGGTCCGAAGGAGTGGACCTTCGGTACCCCTTCGACCTCGAGGGTGGCTTCGCGGAACTTCTCGCCGTAGGAGAAGCTCACCATCTTGGTGGGATCGTCGACGGCCCAGGTCTCCTGCAGATCCTCGGCGGCGCGGCGGGTGCCGCAAGCGCGCACCTCCTGGCGCTTGCCGCGGGTGAAGGTCATGGTGGCGGTGTGCAGGTCCTCGAACTGGTCCTGGACCCCCGGATACCAGCCCCGGCCGGGGGCGTAGTTGGCGATCTGCAACTCGTAGTCGAAGGCCAAGGTGCGGGTCTCGCCCGCCACCAGCGGCCTGGACAGGGCGACCAGAACCTGACCGTCCCAGGTGTTGTTGCGCACGTCGTTGGTCCAGGCGCTGATCTCTTCCCGGGCGAAGGCCAGGATGTCACCGTCTGGGGCGCCACCGTCCGGGGCGCGAACGGCGCTCAGGCGGGCCGTCGAGGTGAGCCCGAAGAGTAGGGCCCCGGCGCCACCGGTTTGCGCCGTGAAGCGCACCTCGGCGGTGACCGGCACCCAGCGAACCGGCGTCTGGGAGAAACCGACGTTGCGGCCCTGACGCGGTCCGGTGAGGTCGATCTCGAGGTCGACGTGCTCGATGTCGATGAGCGCCTCGCGACCGCCGCTCGGTTTGCCCTCGGCGTCGCGGGTCTCCGGGCGGTCGAGGCTGACCCAGGTCTCGGCCCAGCGGTTCAGGGGCACCGTCGAGAGGGTGATCTCCTCGCGCGCGAAGGGATCGTACTGATAGGCCAGCCAGCCGAAGGCCTCGGTATCGAACTCCACCCACAGGTAGTCGGCGGCGGGGGTGGCGAGGGCGGCGGCGATCACCGCATCGACGTCGAAGGCGCGCTTCTTGAGATAGTGCTCGTGGCGGTTCTTGGCCAGTGGAAAGGAGGTGTGCGTCGGGCATTCCCCGGGTGTCGCGCCGGCGAAGGCCGTGGTGAGATCTTCGGAGGTGCGCAGCACGGCGCGACGAAAGGTGACGTCCACCGGCGCCTCGGCGCCGGACATGCGCTGCCACTGACGCCGCTCGCCGACGTCCGGCAGGGTCATCTCGAACCGCCCGGCGCCCTCGAACACCAGGCCGGTGGGATGCCCTTCGGGGGTCGCCTTCTGCCAGCGGAAAGTGCCCGACTCGAAATGCCAGCGAGCGGTGTCCCGGGTCAGGTTCACGCCGCCTGCGGGGAGGGGCACCGGGCAGACCGAAAACTGCCAGCGGTGGATCTCTTCGTAGATCTCGGGGCCAGCCGCCGTGGTGGCCAGCCCAGCGCCGGTGGAGGCGGTGATCAGGGTGGCCAAGGCGAGAGTCGAAAGAACGGGTCGAGCGGAACCCATGGACAGGCCTCCTCGCAAGCGATGAATGCGCGAAACTCCAGATGCGCAGTGCCGGCTGGTTCTTGAAGGGTTTACGAATCAGCCGAGAAAGTTGTTCTGCGGCTGCTTTTCATCGCTGGTCGAGGAGGGAGTTGGAGGCCCGGCTGGCGGTTGGATAGCATGCCGGGATGAGCCTTCCCGTCTTTCGTCGCTATGTCGCCCTCGGCGATAGCTCGACCGAGGGCCTCAACGATCCCGATGGCCAAGGTGGTTTTCGCGGCTGGGCCGATCGGCTGGCGGATCGGCTGGCGGACCATCTGTGGCAGCAGCATGGGGAGCCTCTGCGCTACGCCAACCTGGCGATTCGGGGTCGGCGGGCTGGTCCGATTCGGGCCGAGCAGCTCGCCCCGGCCCTCGCCATGGAGCCGGATCTGGCGACGGTCTTCGCCGGTACCAACGACGCCATCGGCCGCGAGTTCGACGTCGAGGCGGTCGCCGGCGAGGTGCGCGCCATGCAGCGGGCGTTGATCGACCGCGGAGCGACGGTGCTGACCTTCACGATGCCGGATCTGACCGCGGTGATGCCGCTGGCTCGTCGCTTCGCGCCGCGTCTCGAGGTCCTCAACCAGGCGTTGCGGCAGGTGGCCGGCGAGACCGGTGCTCTGCTGGTGGACTTCGCGCACTTTCCCACGACTGGTGATCGGCGCTTCTGGAGCGACGATCGCATGCACGCCAATGCCCTCGGCCACGAGCGCATGGCGGCCGCCCTCGCCGACGCCCTCGGCCTGCCCGGCAGCGATCGATCCTGGGCCGATCCCCTGCCGCCGTCACCGCCGACGGGTGCCGTCGAGCGCTGGACCGACGACGCGCGCTGGGCACGCGATCACCTTTTGCCCTGGGCCTGGCGCCGCGCCCGCGGCCGCTCGCGCGGTGACGGACGTGGACCGAAGCGGCCCGAGCTGCAGTCTCTCGCCCCTCCGATCGCCGATTGATCCTGAGGCTTCGCCGAGCCCGGGTGTGCGGAGCGTCTTCCTGGTGGCGGCGGCTAACTGGCGCCGTCAGTAATGGACGACGGTTGCCAGGAAACTGGTGAGAAGCCCGGTCTGACTCCGGCTCTCGTCGCGAAGTGGCATCGGAGATCGCCGATGCTCGGTTGATCCATTCTGCAGGAAGTTGCCGCCTCCAGAAATGAGTCAGCCGCGTGCAAGGTCAACATTCTCCACTTGGATTGCGTAGCTTCCTTGACGGCTGATCTCGGTCACGAATCCTGGGTTCGCGCCGGGGACGGAATGCGGGCCCTGCGAAAGGAGAGGTCATGAAGATCAGAAAGACCTGGGGAAGGCCGATCATCATCGTCGGATGTCTCGTGTTGGTCGCCTTGGCGGTGGTGCCGACGACCCTGTCGGTGCCGATGCACGACACGGTTCAGGATTGGCTGGTGACGCCCGAATCGCAATTGCGATCGGATCTGGGACTCGAAGACTGTCCGGCTCTCACCGTGTGCATGGAGCTTTGCATCATCAGCGACAGCGGTTCGGTGAGGGGCCTCGGAATCTTCGACTGCCGTACGAAATGAGGAGCTCGGCCCGCTCCCTGGCGGGTGGCTTGGGCTGAGCCCGATGGAGTGCTCGGCGGCGGCGGATCTGGGCGACTCTCCAGGCTGCCGCCGCGGTGGTTTCGAGGGTCCGATTCGTAGAGGGGCCATGCTGGGAACGGACGCCTACAACATCACGGGCCTGCTGCTGGCCTGGCGCCAGGGCGACGACGACGCCCTGAGCGAGCTCATGCCGCTCGTCTACCGCGAGCTCAAGGGGCTCGCCGGGAGACTGCTGCGGGGCGAGGAGCGGGGCCGGGCCTTGCAGCCGACGGAGCTGGTTCACGAGGTCTACCTGCGGGTCCTCGAGCTCGAACGCATCGACTGGAAGGATCGGGCCCACTTCTTCGCCATGTGCGCTCGTCTGATGCGGCGAATTTTGGTGGATCACGCTCGACACCGCCGGCGGCTGAAGCGCGGTGGTGACCAGCAGCAGGTCACCACCGGGGTGATCCGGCGGGTCCCGGTCGAGCGCTCTCGGGAGCTGATCGCTCTCGACGAGGCACTCACCGAGCTGGCGGCCAAGGATCGTGAAATGGCGCGGCTCGTCGAGCTGCGTTTCTTCGGCGGGCTCAACCGGGAAGAGATCGCTGAGGTCTTGGAGCTGTCGAGCGCCACGGTCACTCGGCGTTGGCGTACCGCCCGCGCTTGGCTGATTCGCTACACGAGGGTCGAACAGTCGTGAGCCACGATGCCTGGAGCCGTGCCTGGGAAATCTTCGAACAGGCGGTTGGCCGGCCCGCCGGTGAGATCGAGGCCTTTCTGGACAAGGCCTGCGCTGGTGACCCGGGGCTCCGCCGCACGGTGGAGGAGCTGATCGCCGCCGATCGCGAAGAGGGCGCCTTCATCGATCAGTCGCTCGGGCTCTCGGTGGGGGTGGATGGTCTCACCGAGCGTTTGGGCTCGCAGCCGCTTCGGCGCTCCCTCGAAAAGGGCTCGCGGGTGGGACCGTACCGGATCCTGCGGCGGGTCGGCGAGGGCGGCATGAGTATCGCCTATCTCGCGGTGCGCGCCGACGACACCTTTGAGCGCCGCGTCGTGCTCAAGCTGCTGCGACCGGGAATGGACTCGCAGTCCATTCAGCAGCGTCTGCGGACCGAGCGCCAGATTCTCGCCAGCCTCGAGCATCCCTATATCGCCCGTCTCTACGACGGTGGCACCACCGAGGACGGCTTGCCCTACTTCGTGCTCGAGTTCGTCGAGGGCGTGCCCCTGGACGACTACTGCGATCAGAGCCGGCTTTCCGTCGACGAGCGGCTGGTTCTCTTTCGCAAGGTCTGCTCGGCGGTGCACTATGCCCATCAGAATCTGGTGGTGCATCGTGACCTCAAGCCATCGAACATCCTGGTGACGGCCGACGGTGAGCCCCGCCTGCTCGACTTCGGGATCGCCAAGCTGCTCAATCCGGAGCTGCAGAGCGGGGCGGTGGAGGCAACCGCGACCTGGCATCAGGCCTTGACTCCCAACTACGCCAGTCCAGAGCAGGTGCGAGGCAAGCTGATCACCACGGCGAGCGACGTCTACTCGCTCGGTGTCCTTCTCTACAAGCTACTCACCGGCCATCTGCCGCATCAGCTCGCGGGGCTGACGGCCGCCGAGATCGAGCAGGTTCTCGACCAGGAAGAGCCGCTGCCGCCGAGCGTTGCGGTCACTCGCCGGACGCTGTCCAGCGGGCCGGCCGGTGATGACGGTACCGACGAGGGAGCAGTGGACCAAGATCCGCGCCGGCAGCGGCAGAGGCTGCGTCGCAGCCGGCAGCTCGGTGGCGATCTCGACGCCATCGTGCTCAAGGCCCTGCGCAGCACGCCCCATCGGCGATATGGCTCGGTGGAGCAGATGGCCACCGATATCGAGCGATTTCAAGACGGTCGCCCGGTGCTGGCGCGGGCCGGCTCCTGGCGCTATCGGCTGGGTAAGTTCGTGCGCCGGCACCGACGAGCCGTGACCGCCGCGGCAGCGGCCGCACTGGTGTTGGTGAGCTTCGCCGTGGCCCTCGCCTTGCAGTCCGCTCGGGTGACCCGGGAACGGGATCAGGTGCAGCGTGAGAGGGACAAAAAGGCCCAGGTGCTGGCCTTGATTCTCGAGGTCTTCGAGTACAGCAATCCATTCAAAGTGCCGGGGAGCGACCTCACCGTGCGCCAGGCCCTCGAGCGCAGTCTCCCCAGGCTCGACGAGGGACTGCGGGAAGAGGCCGAGGCGCGGGCCGAGCTGCTACACACCACCGGCTCGATTCTCGGTGTGCTGGGGCATCATGATGTGGCGCGGGCGCAGCTCGAGGAGGCCTACGAGATCCGTCGCCAGCGCCATGGCGAGGATCATCCGGAGTCGGCGGCTTCGCTCGCTGCCTTGGCTGCCGCCAACAAAGAGCTGGGAGATTTCGACCTCGCCGAGGAACAGGCTCGAAAGGCGGTCGACATCAGTCGCCGGCTGCAGGCCGAGGGCCATCCCGCGAGCGCTGCCGGGGCGCTGGTCGAGTCCCTCAATCATCTGGTGTCGGTGTTGTGTTTCCGCAATGAATTCGAGGCCGCCGACGAGCCGGCCCGCGAGGCTCTTCAGTTGGCGCGCGCGTTGCCGGGCGGTAGCCTCCAGGAGTTGGCGGCGCTCGAGCACCTGGCGCGGATTCGCAGTGCCGAAGGGAGCTACCGCGAGGCGATCCAGCTCAATCGCGCCGCGCTCGAGCGCCGACGGCGGCGTGATGGCGAAGACCATCCGGGGCAGATTCCGACCCTCAACAACCTCGGCCTCAGTCTGCGGCGCCTGGACGATCTGGA
Source organism: Acidobacteriota bacterium (assembly GCA_039028635.1). Taxonomy (NCBI): domain Bacteria; kingdom Pseudomonadati; phylum Acidobacteriota; species Acidobacteriota bacterium. The sequence goes on along the minus strand of JBCCHV010000017.1, from coordinate 40,442 downwards.
AGAGGCCGAACGGGCCTACCAGCGGGCGCTCGATCTGACCATCGAGAATTTCGGTCGCGAGAACCTCAATCCCTACGTCCTCAACAACCTTGCCAGCGTGCGCTTGCTACGCGGCGAGTTCGAAGGAGCGGAAGAGCTCTTCCGCCAGGCTCGGCAGGTGATTCTCGACATCGACTCGCAGCACTGGATGGTGTTTCACTTCGAGGTGCGCATCGCCATGGCCCTGATTCCCCAGGGACAGGCGGTAACGGCCGAGTTGCGCCTGCGTTCGCTTCTGGAACGCTGGCGGCCCCGTCTCGGAGACCACTGGCGCTTCGCCGAGGGGCGCGGCGTGCTGGGCGAGAGCCTGAGCGTGCAAGGCAAATGCACGGCGGCGGAAGCCATCCTCGTCGACAGCTTCGACTCGCTGTTGGCCGTGGCGAAGGAGCGCACCAGGCAGGACGCTCTGTCGCGGTTGCGCGGTCACTTCGGTCGCTGTGGGGACGTCGCCGCGATCACCCCCTTCGAAGCTCGCCTCCGCGAAAATTCTTGATCCCCTTTTCTCCTCGACGTCGCCGCTCAGGGTAGAGGCGCTCGGGGCCGCCGAGATTCGTCGATGGAATGCCCTCTCGGACCGGCTGCCGCGAGCTCATCAATCACTGCTCTGAGCAAGGAGAAGTCGAGATGAAAACCAGAAACATCCTCCTCGCCGTCGGACTCTTCGCGCTGGTCGCCGGGATTGCGGTCTTCGGCCCTGGCGAAACCGATGCGCTGCCTTCGGTCGAAACCGACATCATCTGGCTGGATGCCAACGGTAACGAGGTTGGTACCTACTTCCGGGGTTGCGACGGTCAGCGGATCACCACCGGCACGCAGTCGGCCTACAAGATCCGCAACGTCACTCCCTGCACCTCAGGTACCGGCAGCTCGGGCTGTTACATCAATGCCTCGCCGGCGGACTGCAACAGTCTGCCGTTCCGCTGTATCTTCTTTCGTGACGGCCTTTACTGCAGCTGACGCGCAGCGCTGAAGCGATCCGGCGGGGTGGAGAAGAGGATTCGATTCTTCCCTCCGTCGGTTTCGCCGGCAGGGGCTCTGGTCGCCCTCTCGCAGGGCCTCGGGGCGCTCCCGGGTGGCGAGACCGACACCATTTCCAAGGTGTCGAGATCAGCGGTCGCTGGGTCTGTGAAGGAGCCGATTGGCGACCTCCGAGCTTCGATCGCGAGTCTCGGAGGTCGCGAACCGTCAGAACGGGTTGGTGGCGAAGACCGAAAACTCCGGAATGAAGCCGCGATGGTCGATCTTCAGGGCGCCGACGATGGCGTCGGCGATCTCCTGGGCGCGCAGCTTCTTCTCCGAGGGCTGCTGCTCAAAGCCGGCGGTGGCGGCGAAGTCGGTGAGCACCTCGCTCGGATTGACCAGCATCACCCGCACGTTCGACCGTCGCAGCTCGTCGCGCCAACACTCGGTCATGCCGCGCAAGGCGAACTTCGACGACGAGTAGGCGGTGCTGCCGCGGCCGCCCTTTAGGCCCGAGGTCGAGGAGATGTTGATCAGCTCGCCGGACTCCTGGCGCACGAAGTGGCGCGCCGCTTCGCGAGCCATCAGGAAGGCGCCGAAGACGTTGGTGCGGTAAACGCGCTCGAAGTCGGCCAGCTCCATCTCGACCAGCGGCGCGAAGTGGCCGAATCCGGCGTTGTTGACCAGGATGTCGATACGACCGTGGCGCTCGACGAACTCGGCGACGGTGCGTACCGCGTCCGCCTCGACGCCGACGTCCGCCTGGATCCAGTCGACTCCGAGCTCGGCGGCGGTGGCTTCGAGGCTCTCCTGTCGCCGGCCGGTGATGGTGACGGTCGATCCTGCGGCGACCAGGGCGGCGGCGATGCCCTTGCCGATGCCGCCGGATCCGCCGGTGATGAGGGCTTTGGCTCCGGATAGCTCCATGAGAGATTTTCTCCTCTAGCTGGCGCGCCAGCGTGATGCGGTCTTGGTCGATTGCCGAGCCCCTCGGGGGGTCTTTCGGTCAAGCTCTATACATTTCCTGGAAGGCGAAAATTCCCGCCGCCGAGGATCGCTATGATCACCGGCGATGGGTGCTCCCGAGGACCGCGCCGCCGTTCGCATTCCGCCGCCGCTGGTGTTCGTGGCGGTGGCGGGCCTCGGTGTTCTGCTGGGGCGGGTGCTGCCGCTGCCCGGGCGATTTCCCTTCGCCGGCTGGCTGTGTCTCGCCGGGGGAATCGTCTTGCTGGCGGCGAGCCTGACGTCGCTGCTGCGCTCGGGCCAAGACCCGGAGCCCTGGAAGCCGAGCCCGAGCCTGGTGGCGCGGGGGATCTATCGCTGGTCGCGCAACCCGATGTACGTCGGGATGGCCCTGCTGCAGGCAGCCGGCGGATTGATCAAGGGCTATGGCTGGCTGGTGGTGCTGGTGCCGCTATCCCTCGGCCTGGTCTACCGCACGGCGGTGCGCCACGAGGAGGCCTACCTCGAGCGCAAATTTGGAGACGCCTACCGCGACTACTGCGCCCGGGTCCGCCGCTGGCTGTGAGCGCGGCGACGGACCCCGAGGACAAGGTGTCCGGGAGGGGCTGAGGCTCAGCGCGGCAGGCGCCGCAGGCGGAGCTCGGCCTCGATGCCGTCGCCCAGGGTGAGGGCCACGGTGCGCTGCTCGTCGGAGCCGTGCACCAGCCGCCAGTGCTGGATCTCGCCATCGGCGGTCTCGACCATGACGCCGCGGCCGCTGCGCCGCCAGTCGAAGGCACCGACCTGCGGCAGCGATTGTCCGCCGAGCTCGACCGAGTAGCTCGAAAGGCCGCGGCCATCGGCGTAGAGGAGGACGCGGCCGGAGGCACGCAACGGCTGCTCGCCGAAGCGCGCCGACTCCACTTGCCAGCCGCCGACCCAGGGATTGCCGGCGACGGCGGCGGGAATCTCGAGCGCCTCTTCGGCGATCTCGCGACTCGCCGCGGCGACCTCGCCGAGGGTGCCGGCGAGGGCTTCGAGGCCGCGTTCGAGGTCGCCGAGAGATCCTCCGAGATCGCCTCTGGATCCTCCGCCATAGGTTGGTGTCGCGCCGGCCGCCACCGAAGTGTCCGCCGAGCTGCCCGTGACGCTGCTCTTGGCGCCGCCGGCCCAGCGCGCCCCGGAGTTGCCGCCGCCGTCGAGCAGGCGCGCCGGGCCGTCGGCCTCGATGGCACCGCGCAGCTCGCTGCCGGCGACGTGCACGGTGGCGCCGTCGGCGAGGCCGAGGCGGCCGCGCACCACCGAGTTACGAATCCGCAGGCTGCCGTCGTCGCGCACCTCGATGGCGGCCGAGGCGGCGAGTTGGCTGTCCGAGAGCAGCACCTGACACTCGTCCTCGATGAGCAGCGGTTGGCTCAAGTCCTGACCCACCAGGTCGAGGGTCTGGCGGCCCGCACAGCGCGTCGGCTCGTCCTCACGCGGTGCCGCGCTGCTTCCGGGGATCGTTTCCACGGTGTTGCCACCGCGGTCGAGGAGGTCGCCGATGCCGGGGACCTGGAGGCCGCCGCGCAGGGTGCTGCCGGAGTAGGCGACGTCACCGTTGCCCTCGATGCGAACCGCTCCGCGGTCGCCTTGGACGAAGCTGTCGACGATGGTGACGTCGGCGTTCGAGCGCACCCGCACGGCGACGCCCCGGGCGACCAGGTAGCTGTCGATGATCTGGACGTCGCAGTTGCCGAGCAGCTCGACGGCGTCGCCGTCGGTGATGATCGCCTTGCCCCGGATGACCAGGTCGTTGTTGCTGGTGCAGCGCACCGGGCCGATCACCGGCTTGTCGGTGGCGCGGACCTCGAGCGCGGCGGCGGCGCTGGGCAGCAGGGCCGAGAGGCAGCCGCAGGCGAGGGACTGAACGATCAACCGGCGGAGCCGGCGGAATGGGAGAAGCTGTTGGCTCATGGTCGAGAGACTCCTTTCGTAGGGCTTGCGCCTTTTCCGGCCTTGACGGCGCGATCGCCGCCGCAGCGGTGACGAAGGTGCCATCGCCGGGGGGAAGGAGTCTTGACGACGGTCTGAAGATTTCCCACGGAGTCGTGATGACTGAGTTCCTGCCGGGCAGCGGAGCGCCGGAGCCAGGTCGGGCTAAGATCACGGCGTCCCGGTTCCTTCTCGCCATGGCGCTCTCCGATGTCTCCTCGTCCCGCCCCGTGAAATTCGGGCCGTGGTGCGTCGATCCCGAAGAGCGCATCCTGCGACGCGACGGCGCGGTGATCGCCGTCGAGCCGAAGGCCCTCGACGTGCTCTGTGTTCTGCTCGCTCGACCCGGGCGGCTGGTCACCAAGGACGAAATTCTCGAGGCGGCCTGGCCCGGGACCCTGGTCTCCGAGAACTCGATCGCCCGGGCTGTCGCCCAGCTGCGCAAGACCCTGGAGGACGATCCCCGCCGGCCGGCGATCATCGAAACGGTTCACGGCCACGGTTACCGATTGCTGCCCCCGGTGACAGTGGTCGATGAGCGGCCTGCCAAGGCAGTCGGCCTGCGGCGCCTTCTCGCCATCGCGGCGGCCGGCGCCGTGATCCTGCTCTCGCTGGTGGTTTTCCGCAGCGCCCGGCTCCTCGAAGATCCGGCGCCTCCGGCGGTGCCCTCGACGGAGGCGCGGCTGGCGGTGCTGCCGCTGGTCGATCTCGGGGCGAGCGACGGTCGCCTCGCCGGCGCCGTGACCGAGCAGCTCACCTCGCTGCTCGCCCGCATCGATGGATTGACGGTGATTCCCCGATCGACCGCCGCAGCGCTCCACCGCGGCGACCGCCGCGCCCGTGAGCTGGGGGCCGACCTCGGGGCGCGCCATCTCCTCGAAGGCAGCGTCCAGCGGGAAGGGGATGGTCTTCGCATCAGCGTTCAGCTGATCGACGCGCCGCGGGAAGAGATCTTGTGGTCCGGCGAGTTCGACCGCACCGTCGACGATCTCTTCGCGACCCAGAGCGATGTCGCCCTGCGGGTGGCCGAATCTCTCCGTTTGACCCTCACCAAGAGCGAGGTCCACCGTCTGCGGGCGATCCCGACGCGCAGCTTCTCGGCCTTCGACTACTACCTGCGGGGGCGCGAGCTCTACCGGCAGCAGACCCGCATCGGCAATGAGCAGGCGATCGGCCAGTACGAGCTCGCCCTGGCCCAGGACCCGGACTTTGCGGCGGCCCATGCGGGGCTCTCCAATGCCTACGCCATGCGCGCCGTGCGCTACGGCTTCGGCGAGGACGCCATCGCCGCTGCCGGCGCCAGCGTGGCCCGCGCCCTGGCCCTCGATCCGGCCCTGCCGGAGGCCTACAAGGCGCAAGGGCTGCTGCACGATCTCGCCTTCGAGCTCGATGCCGCGCTCGCGGCCTACCGGCGCGCCATCGAGCTGCAGCCGAACTATCAGGAGGCGATCTACAACGCCGCCACCGTCGCCTTCGAGCTCGGCCGCTGGGCCGAAGCGGTGGAGATTCAACGGCGCGCCGTCGAGCGCCCGGTGGGGCGAGGCGCCCTCGCCATCTATCTGCTCGAGATCGGTCTTGACGACGAAGGGCGGCAGCTGGCCGACGAAGTCTTGCGGCAGGAGCCCTTGACCGGCTACCTCAATCGCTACCTGGCGCTGCGCGAAATCCGCGACGGCGAGTTGGAGGCGGCTCGCCAGCGCCTCGAGCGCCTGCGGCGCTCGGACCCGACCTGGATCCGTTTGTGGATGACCCTGGGGGACCTGGAATGGAAGGCGGGCCGCCCCGCCGAATCTCTGGCCCACTATCGCCAGGCGGCGGAGCTCGCCGACGAGGCGCTGCCGGAAGTGGACCTACGGTTGGCCTTGGCCCTCGCCGGGGTCGGCGATGCCGCCGCTTCCGAGACCACTCGCCGGCGGGCCGAAAGCGAAATTCGGCGCCAGCTCGAAGACGGCAGCCAGTGGCATGGACATCGCGCCTTCCTGGCCCAGGCGGCGGCCCTGCGGGGGGATCCGGAGGCGGCCTTGCAATGGCTCGAGCGTGCCGTTGCCCTCGGCCGCCGCTCGAGCCGCTGGGATCGCGTCGATCCCTTCTTCGCCGAGATCGCCGCCGATCCCCGCTTCGTGGCGCTCCTCGAAGGCATGGAGCGGGACGTCGCCGGGCAGCGTCAGCGCCTGCGGTCGGCGCGCGCCGTCGAGGCGGCCCCGACCAGCTAGCCCAGAAAAAGACCGGGTGCCTCGCCGGTGGGGGGCCTTCCACCGTTGAGAGCACCCGGCCTCCCGCGGACTAACCGAGGCGCAGGCGGCGTGCCGCCAGGCAGGCCAGACCGAGGGCCATCAGCAGCAGTCCCCACTGCGACAGGGTCGGGATCTCGAGCACCGCGATGGTGAGCTCCACCGGCGTCGGATCCTGGTTGTCGCTGGGGTCCTGGTTGCCGTCCGGATCGGCGTCGTCCCCGTTGTGGGACATGTCCTCCACGGCCTGGCCGTCCACCGACTCACCGCTCACCAGCGTCGAGCACAGATAGGGACCCGGGTTCGGCCCCGGCTCGACGATCACCGCCAGCTCGATGAATCCGATGCTTCCCGGAGCCAGCGTGTTGCCGGTCACCAGCAGGGCGGTGTCGCCGCTGCCGTCGAAGGCGCCATTGACGGTGAAATCGGCGCTCAGCGGCGCTTCCGCCGTGAAGCCGACGGCGTCCGCGAAGGCGGTCGCCAGGTCGACCGTCGCCTGCACCTCCTGCAGGGTGACGTTGCCGAAGTTCTCGATGCCGACCTGGTAGACCACCCGGAAGCTGGTCGGGCTCAGACGCTCGACGGAGGTCACCTCCTTCGAAGCTCCGATCGCCGGCTGGGCTTCACCGAGCAGCACCTGGTAGTCCTCGACCTCGCCATCGGCGGCGAGACCCGTCGGGGCGAGGCCGCCGGCGGTCGAGATGCGGAAGCGAGCGCAGGTGCTGCCGGCGGCGGCATCGGCTGGCACACCGACCACCAGCGGTATCGTCGCTCCGGCCGCTACGGCGAGACCGGTCGCGATCTGTTCGCCGGCATCGAGCCAGTCGCCGTCGCGGTTCCAGTCGATCCAGGCGTCCACCAGGCCGCCGGTGGCGCCGCCGGTGAGGTCGAAGGTCGCCGCCTTGCCGGGCAGCAGCGAGGCAGGGAGCTGGACACCGTCTTCGTCGTCCGGGCTACCGGCCAGGTCGTCGCCGTCGTGGGTAGCGCTCGGTTGACCGTCCGGCTCCGTGTCGACGGTGGTGCCGAGGGTCGGGTTACCGGTCGGTTGCACCACGTGGCGCCCGCCGTCCGATGCCAGCAGCACCGGGTAGGTGGGGTCCGGGGCGTCACCGTAGTCGAGGCCCTTGAGCAGGAAGGTGTAGTCCTCGACTTCGCCGTCCGCCGCCGGGCCGCCGCCCGGTGCCAGGCCGCCCGCCGAGCTCAGCCGGAAGCGGGCGTAGCTGGTGCCCGCCACGGCGGTGCAGGGCACGTCGTAGGTCAGGCTGTTGGCCCCCGTCGTCAGCGCTGCGCTGGTGCCACCGAAGAGGTGCTCCGCCGGGTCGTCGAAGACGTCGTTGCGGTTCCAGTCGATCCAGGCGTCGAGGAAGGCGGTGCCCAGGCCGGCGGCGTTGTCGAGGGTGACGGTGAGGCCGTTGCCATTGCTGCAGGCCGCCGCCATCGCCATGCCGCCGGCGAAGGCCACGCCGTCCTCGTCGTCGCCGTCCGCGTCGCTATCGTCGCCGAGGGCGTCGGAGGTCGGCTGTCCGTCCGGCTCCGTGTCGTTGGCCGAGCCGAGGGAGAAGCCCGGCACGATGGTGTGACTGGCGCCGCCGGAGCCGGTGGTGGCGTAGGTGTCGGGGGCATCGCCGAAGTCGACTCCCTTGATCTGCAGGGAGAAGTCCTCGACTTCCCCGTCGGCCACCGCGGCGCTGCCGGTCGGCAGCAGGCTGCCCGCCGAGCTCAGGCGGAAGCGCGCGAAGGTGACCGCCTGCGGCGTGGCGTCGCAGGGCGCCGAATAGGTCAGCGGGAAGGTGCCCGAGGCCGGCCCGAGGGCGGCGCTGGTGCCGCCGAAGAGGTGCTCCGCCGGATGGTCGAAGGAGCCGTTGCCGTTCCAGTCGATCCAGCCGTCGAGGAAGGCGGTGGCGAGGCCCGCTTCGTTGGTCAAGTTGACCATCAGCTGATTGCCGCTGGTGCAGGCCCCGGGCATACCGCCGACGATGTCGACGCCGTCTTCGTCATCCCCTTGGGAATCGCCGTCGTCACCCAGGGCGTCGGCGCTGTCCTGGCCGTCGGGCTCCGCGTCTTCGAGGCTGCCGAGCCGGAAGCCGGTGACGATGCGATGGTTCGGGCCGTTGGCCGCCAGAGTGGTGCCGTAGGAGTCCGGCGCGTCGCCGAAGTCCTCCCCGGGGTCGAGCGGCGTGAGGGTGGGATCGGCGCTGCCAGTGGCGTCGTCCGGGTCGTCCGTCGGCAGCGAGATCCCGCCGCCGGCCGTGACGCTGCCCTGGCAGGTGAGCTCGGAGGCGTTGGCCGGCAGGGGCGCGTCGACGGTGACGTCGAAGGTGATGGTCACCGAGCCGCCGGCACCGGCGAGGGTGCCGACGTCGACGGCGACGCTCGAGTCGCCGCCGGTGTTGCCGGTGGTGACGGTTCCTTGGCTGGTGGTGACGGAGCCGACCACCAGGCTGGTGAGGTTGTCGACCAGCGAGCTGAACTCAACGCCGCCGGCGTCTTGGTCGCCAGCGTTGCTGATCACCACCGTGTAGCGCACCGTATCGCCGGGGTCGACCCGGGCGTCGCCATCGTCGACCAGCAAGGTGTCGACCTTGGTCGCTGCCAGCATCGGTTCGGCATCGACCGGCGTGGCGGTCGGATCGGTCGAGTTGGCGACGTCCGGGTCGTCCGTGCTGACCGTCGGATGGTTGGAGGCGTCCACCGTGCCCTGACAGAGGATCTCGTCAAGGCCCACGGGCGCAGGGTTGTCGAGGATCACGTCGTAGGTGATGGTGACCGTGGCGCCGCCCATCGCCAGGGTGCCGATGTCGACCGCCACGGTGGTGTCGCCGGCGGTGTTGCCGGTGGTGACGGTGCCTTGGCTGGTGGTCACCGAGGCGACCACCAGGGAGGTGGCGGCGTCGACCGAGCTGGTGAAAGTGGTGGCGGTGGCATCGGCATCGCCGCTGTTGGTGATCACCACCGTGTAGCGCAGGGTGTCGCCGCCGTCGAGCTGGCCGTCGAAGTCGCCGTCGACCTGGACGATATCGGTCTTGGTGGCGGTGAGCAGGGGGATTGGCGGAATGCGCAGGCCGAAGTCGAGACGGTGATCGTTGGCGCCCGGGCCGCCGACCTGGATGGTCGCTTCGAGGGTGCCGTCCATGTCGAGGTCGGTGCCGTCCGAGTCGCGTAGGTCCTGCCCCGGATCGGCGGCGCTGCCGGCGTTGGCGAAGGTGGGATCGGTACAGGTGCCGAGGGCTCCCTGGGAGGTGTCTAGGGAGACGGTGCAGGTGGCCCCTGGCGGAATGCCGCCGGTGACGTTGGAGTCGTTGAACAGGTAGCTGCCGTCCGCCGCGGTCATGGTGGTGCCGGTCACCGTCCCACCGTTGCAGGACAGACTGAGGGTGACCCCGGAGAGGGGGGTGTCGATCACCCCGCTGGCGCCCGGTGGATCCTGGATGCCGTTGGGCATGTCGCCGGCCATCGGGGCGTCGCACCACACGCGGTTGCCGATCTCGATCGGCGCCGGCGCACAGAGCAGCTCGACATCGCCCAGTCCGGCCGCTTTGCCGAAGGTGCCGACCTGATCGGTGCCAAAGATCTCGAAGCTGCTGATCAGGCTGCCGTCGCTGTTGTCGAAAAAGCTGGTGCCGGCGGAGCGGAAGGCGAAGGGATCGAAGAGGGTCGCCAGGATGCTTGCCGCGCCGGCGTAGTGCGACAGGCCGCCGAGGATGGTCTCCTTGTGATTGCTGAACCGATCCTGGTCGTAGTACTCGCCGCCGCCGGGACCGTCGCCGGCGGTGGTGCCGGAACCCTGACCGTCGCAGGTGCCGGCGTCTTCCAGAGCGAACGCTCCGGCGCCGTTGCGGCAGACGTGCAGAATGTCGCCGGCCGAGATGGTCTGAACGCGGGTGGTGCCGTCGGGAGTGAGGGTCAGGGCGCCGGTTTGCAGGCCCTGGCGATCCAGGAAGGACAAAATCATCGAGCCGTCGGTGCTGTCGAACTCGATGTCCGAGAGGATCGGTTGAGGATAGACCGAGTTGACGTCGGCACCATCGAAGCCGGGCGGTGGATCGGTGGTCATGAAGGTGTCCGTCCAGGCCTGCCAATCGATGTCGCCGGCGGTGGCGTTGAAGGCGTTGGTGCGCGGGTAGTCGAGGGCGATCGGGCCGAAGAAGTTGGTGAAGGCCCCGCCGCTCAGGCGGCGCACATAGGCGGTCAGGTCGCTGCGGTTGCCGGTCGACTCGGCGGAGCACACGACACCCACGAAAACTTCACCGTCGATCACCTTGAGGCCGAAGGGCCGGGCATCGGTGGCGGCGGCGCAGCCGGGATCGCCGATCGGGGTGGCGGTTCCCTCGCTGGCGCCGGCGATGTCGATCTCGACCAGGCTGCGGGTGTTGAGATTGACGACGTAGAGGGTGGATTCATCTTCCGAGATCTCGAGGTCGCCGAGACCGCGCTTGGCGGTGGCGGCGAAGGCCAGCACATCGAGGGAGTCGGCCGAGGGGTCGGTGGGCAGAGTCGATCCCTCCTCGGTGCGGGGATCGAGGCCGGTGTTGCTGAGGGTCAGGAAAGTCGAGACCACCGGCGTCGCCGGATTGCTCATGTCGATGGCGTAGACGCCACCGGTCGAGAGCGGCCCGAGGCCGGAGTGGCGGCGCAGGGTGGCCGAGGCGTAGAGCACTTCTCGACTGCGTGCCCAGGCGAGGCCCCAGAGGGTGCCGACCTCGCTGGCGAGGGCGACCTCGTCCGGCGGAATGGTGTTTCCGGTGCGGGAGATCGGCCAGGAGACCAGGGCGTCGAGGGCGCCGGCGGCGCTGCCGACGGGAAGTGGATCACCGCTGACGAAGCAGGCCGAGGCCGCCAGGGGGTCCGCTTGGCAGTACTGCGCCGGGTTGCTGAAGCCGATCTCTGGGCTGGTGCCGTCGGCGGTGAAGATCACCGTCGTCGAGCCGGCGGCTCCGGGGAAGAGAAAGGCCAGGCTGTCGTCCGTTGGCAGGGTGAGCTCGAGACGGAGGGGGCCCGTCGGCAGACCGGTGAGTGTGAAGGTGCCGTCGCTGGCGGTGGTCTGAGGTGAATTGCCCACCGCGGTGCCGGCGCCGCCGAAGGCATTGACGACGACTCCGCCGATGCCAGGCTCGAGGGCGCCGCGGCTGCCGCTGGCGTCGAAGTCGCGAAAGGCGTTGCCGGTGATGTCTGCGAACGCGAGGCTCGGGGCGAAGAGAAGGCACCCGAGGGTGGCGGCGAGGAGCCAGCCAGCGAAGGGCGGGGATTTCGGAAGACGACGAGGGGTGGCGGTGGCAGGCATTCATCTCTCCTCGATCGCAACTTCCGGGGGAGGTGGGCCTCGAGCCAAGGCGTGTCGAGCCTTCTCGACGGAGCGCGATCGCAATTTATTTATCATTCAGAAACTACATTCAAGCAGAGAGACTATATTTTCTTGAAATCTGAATTTCAAGTGCCTTCGGAGCGCAAGGCTCGTCGTAGGCGGATCGGCCCACGGGCAGTCGAAGGATCGACGACGCGGCCCCCTTGGAGAATTTCCAGTCGACCCACGGCGACCAGCCGCCGGGCGGCGCGCCGGGCTGGCTCCATCAGCTCGCGCCAGGTTTCGGGAGCCACGGCACGGGCCGCTTCGGAGGGGCAGATGGTGGCATGCCGGGCGCGTCCTTCGAGGAGCTCGAGGATCGCTCCTTCGAGGGCGTGATCGATTCTGTTGACCCTGCGGCGGCGACAGGCCGGGGAGCAGTAGCGCGTCGGCTGAGGTTGGCGCGCCCAGCGGCGCCGCGGCTCCATCCGGCGGCCGCAGGAAGCGCAGGTCGGGTGGTCTCCCGACGTCACTCGAAGAGGAGGCCTTGGCTCGGGATCGCGGGCCGGCCGAGGAGGCGGCCGGCGGCGGCGCAGCCGGAGAGAAAGGCCTGCTCGACGCGTTCGCCAAGGCACCAGTCGCCGGCCGCCGCGAGGCGTAGGTCGGGGTCGAAGAGACAGGCCTGGCCGACGGGGGTGACGGTGCGGGCATAGCGCCAGCGGTGAGCGACCAGGTGGGTGCTGGCGACCGCGCTGCCACCGACGGCCTGCCAGAAGGCGTCGACCAGCGCCTCGGCCACCGCCTCGGGGTCTCCTTCGAGGTGGCGCTGGCTCCATTCCGGCGAACCGTGGAGGACCCAGGACTGGCCCGCCGGCCGCTTGGCCTTGGAGCCGTTGTCGGCGAGCCAGGCCAGCGGCGACCCTTGCACGAAGGCGGCGTCGAAGGGCAGCTCGAGGGGCGACTCGAAGGTCGCCATGGCAGCCCAGCAGGGGGCCATCTCGGCGCCCTCGACGGCCGCGGCGAGGGTCGGGGCCACAACTGCCAGCAGCTCCGCCGTCTGAGGGGCCGGCGCGGTTACGATGGCGGCATCGAACTCCCCCATCTCGCCACCGCTGGCATCGCGGGGAAGCCAGCGGTCGCCGCGGCGCTCGAGGGTCGCGACGCGACGCTCGAAGTGAACTTCGAGATCTTCCGCCAGGTGGCGGCACAGGGCGTTCATGCCGGGCACCGCGATCCAACGTCGGGCGGCGGTTTTCGGCTGGGGCTCGGCATCGGCATCGGCTTCCAGGGTGACCAGACGCCCGCTCCAGGGAGCCACCAGGTCGTCCTCGAACCAGGTTTCGACCCAACGGCGAAAGCGGCGGTCCCGGGCGGTGAAGTATTGGGCCCCGTGATCGAAACGCAGCTCGCCGCGGCGGCGGGTCGACATGCGGCCGCCGGGTCCGCGGCCCTTGTCGAGCACCGTCACCCGGTGGCCGTGGTCGTGAAGGGTGCGGGCCGCCGCCAGGCCGGCGATCCCGGCTCCCACCACCAGGACCTCGAGGCACTGTCCATTCTCCAGCGGCGTCACCTTGCGCCGAGGGCGCTTGCGGTCCTCAGTGCTCACGACATCTCTCCCTGGCAGGCCGGACACCAGAAACAGTTGCGACCGCCGACGGCGGCGGTGGCGATCACGGCCTGGCATTCGCGGCAGCCTTCCTCGCCGCGGCCGAAGACCCAGTGGCGGCGGCGCGAGCGGGTCAGGCCGGCGGCCTCGAGCTCGGCCGAGATCTCCGCCGGCAGGGTGATGCCGCGGGTGTCGTAGGCCCGGCGAGTGATCGTGATCATGCGATCGGCGAGCAAGCGTAGCTGGTCGAAGTCGCAATCGACGGCGCGACGGCGGGGATGGAGCCCGGCTTCGAACAAGATCTCGGCGCGCAAGTAGTTGCCGAGGCCGGCGACGAAGCCCTGATCGAGGAGGAGGGCGCCGAGCTGGCGGCCGCGAAAGCGTTTCTCGAGAAGGCGATCCGTCAGGCCTTCGACGGTCGGGGCTTGGGACAGGATGTCCGGCCCCAGCCGCTGCAGGAAGGGATGGTGGCGCTCGCCCTCGGGGTCGAGAACCTCGATCTCCGAGGCCGAGTAGAGGAGGGCGCTGCGGCGCTCGCCGTGGACCGCGAAACGCAGCTGGCGATTGGTCTTCGGCAGGCGCCCCGCCGGCATGGTGTACCAGCGGCCGTAGAGCTGGTTGTGGCTGTAGACCGCGAGGTCGCCCTCGAAGCGGGTCAACATCGCCTTGCCGCGGGTGGTCACCTCGACGACGCGGCGTCCGCGCAGCTCGCCTTCGAAGGGCTTGAGGTCGGTGAAGGCGAAGAACACCTCCCGCGCCACCCGACCAGCGACGGCGGTCGCTACGCGGTCGGCGGCCAGGCGAATCTCGGGTCCTTCGGGCATCGGCACGGCTCCTTTGGTGACGGCTACGGATCATAGCTTTCAACGCTGAAACTGGCTTCGCCGATCCGGCGGCTTCGGATGACCCATTCCGGGCGGCCGATCCGGGCGCTGTCGTCACCTGTCGCCGACTGGGCGGTACTTGGTTCGAACCTTCTGGCCTCGAACCCTCTGGAGGAAGCCGTCCATGAAGAAACTCCTGATGATTGTTTTGCTAATTCTCCTGCCTTCGGCCTGCCTCGCCGACGTCGGCTCGCGATTCGATTCCTGGGTCGCGCCCCTGGTCGAGGATCGGCACCTGGCCGGCGCGGTGCTGGTGAAGCATCGCGGCGAGGTGCTGCTGCATCGCGCCTATGGCGAGGCCGACCGCGAGCGGCGACTGGCCAACCGCGTCACCAGCCGGTTCGCCGTCGGTTCGATCAGCAAGCAGTTCACCGCTGCGGCGATCTTGCGCCTGCGGGATGGCGGCCGGTTGCGCCTCGACGATCCCGTCGCCCGGTACCTGTCCGTCGAGACGGCGACGGCCCGGGCAGTGCGGGTGATCGACCTCCTCAACCATCGTTCGGGGATCCGGCGGGATCTGCCCGAGGACTGGCCGGAGAAGTCTCGCCTGGAGACCTGCCGGCGGCTCCTCGACGCCGAGCCGGAGTTCGATCCGGGATCGCGGACGTCCTACAGCAACGGCGGCTTTGTGGTGCTGGCCTGCGTCGTCGAGGCGGTGACCGAGGAGTCCTTCGAAGAACACCTGCGACGCACTCTCTTCCGTCCCCTCGGGCTCTCCGGCACGGACGTCTGGGATGGCCTCGAAGGGCTCGCCCAGCAGGCCGTGGGGTACGATCCCGGGGGGCCGCGAGGCGAGCTCCGGCCGGCGCCGCGGCGCCGGTTGCGGCATCCGGGGGCCGACGGCGTGGTCTCGACGGTGGCGGATCTGGCCCGCTGGACCGAGGCCCTGGTGGCCGGTGAGGTCTTGTCCGAGCGCTCGACCGCCGAGATGCTCGGCGATGCTGGCAACGGTCGCGGCTTCGGGGTCGCCTTTTATCGCCGCGCTGGACGCTCGGTGATCGGCCATGACGGCGTGACCACCGGCTACACCGCCTTCCTCGAGTGGTATCCGCAGGACGAGCTTCTGGTGGCCTATGCCGGCAACATCCGGACGTCGGGGTTCGAGTTCCTCGAAGATGCACTGCCGCGATTGGTGCTCGGCGGCGAGCTGCCCGAGCTGGATCACCCTCGGCGCGGTCTGAGCTGGGGACGGGATGATTCCCTGACGGGGAAGTATCCGGTCCATGACGGGCTCGAGATCGACATCGTCCGTCATTCCCGGGGCCTCGAGCTGAAGGGCACCGGAGGCTACTTCACGCCCCTCCTGGAGGTCGGCGAGGATGCCTATTGGTACCCTGCGCTGTTCGCCCGAGTACGGCCGCTGCGCAATGCCCACGGAGAAGTCACCGCACTGCAGTGGCGCAGCGTGCACGGCCAAGAGTTCGAGATTCCGCGACGCCCGCCATTGCAGCCATGAACCCAGAAGCCAGCGACGAGGCCTTGATGGGCGCCGTGCGTGCCGGTGAGCTCGATCTCCTGGCGGTGCTTTTCGAGCGCCACGGCAGGCGTCTCTTCGGGTACCTGCGCGGCCTCCTGGGAAGCCCGTCGGAGGCCGAGGACCTGGTGCAGGAGACGTTCCTGCGCCTCCTCCGGGCGCGGCGGCGCTACCGCCGCGGGGCGGCCTTCGTGCCGTGGATGCTGGTGACCGCCCGAAACCTGGCGTGGAATCGTCTGGAGAAGGGGCGGCGCCGCGGCGAGGAAGAGCTGCCGACGGCCGGCAGCCCTGGGCACGAGGACACCTCGGACGGGCCCGAGGCCGAGCTGGCGGCGCGGCAGCGGGCCGAAGCCCTGACCCGCGCCCTCCAGGAGCTCGGCGGCGGCGAGCGCGAAGTGCTGCTTCTGTCCTACTTCGAAGGTCTCGAACATCGCGATATCGCCGCTTTGCTCGACATCTCGCCGGGTGCCGTCAAGGCCCGGATTCACCGGGCGCGGGGCAAGCTGAGAGGAATGTTGACCCAGGAGGACGACCGATGACGAAGCGCGATCGCGAAGAGAACCTGCTCGACGCCCTGGCGGCGGACGCTCCGATGGAGCGTTTGCAGGCGAATTTCGAAGAGAGATTGCGGAGCAGCCGTCGGCGGTCGCCGCGGCAGCGCTGGATAGGGCCATTGGCGGCGGGCATCCTGCTGGCCGCCGGACTGGTGATCTGGTGGCCGAGCGCCCCGCGACCCACCGGTAGCCCGCTGGTGGCTCGCATCGAGGCGCCCACCACCTTCGAGCGGCTCGCGGGGGTCCATGGTGCTTCGCCGCTGGCGGAAGAGCGGCCCGAGCTGCGGGCGGCGCTGCTGCGCCGCCTCGACGAAGATCCCAGCCTCAACGTTCGTCTGGCGGCCCTCGGGGCGCTCTTCGAGCTCTCGGACGAGCGCCTCGCCGAAATGCGCTGGGTGGATCATCTGGCCAACCAGCAGGCGGCGATCGTCCAGGCCCATCTGGGTTTGCGCCTACGGCAGCGTGGGTTGGTCTCCGAGGCCGAGCTCGAGCGCTGGCTCGCCGGGCCGGGAGTTCACGGCGAGGTTCGACGGGTCCTGGGGGGAAGGTCGTGAGCCGGCGCGCCGTGACTCTGCGTGACCGTCTGGCGGCGGTCCTCCTGGGGATGATCGGCCTCGGGCTGACGATGCCCGCGAGCGGTGAGATCCTGCGCCTCGAGCTGGCCGACCCCACGGCTCCTCTGACCCTCGAGGTCGACGTTGCTTGGGGGCAGGTTCAAGTCCTCGGTCAGGAGGATGCCTCGGTGGTGGTCGTCGAAAGCCTGCCGGAAGGGAACGGCGACCTCGCCGCGCTGCCCGTCGAAGTGGAGCGGTTCGCTCTCGAGGGTGGAGAGCGCATTCATCTGCGGCCTGCGGCACTGCCCTCGGGGGCCATGCGCAGCGCCAATCTGCGTCTTCGCATGCCTCGTCGCGGCGCGGCGGTGGTGCGCATCGAGCGCGGCGGCGACGTCTCCGTGGCCGATCTCGAGGGTCCCGTGGAGGTCACCAATCTCAACGGCTCAGTACGCTTGACCGGCTTGAGCTCGGCGGCCGCGGTCAACGCCTCGAACGGCTCCATCGTCGCCGAGTTCGCGGCCGTCGATCCCGCCCGCGACATGATCTTCACCTCCCTCAACGGCAGCGTCGAGCTTTGCCTGCCGGCGACCTTTTCGGCGCGGGTGCAGCTGCAGACGGCGGGCGATCCCATCCATCTCGGGTTTCCCATCGCTGTCGAGCCGGTGGTGCGCACGCTGGCTCCGGGCGAAGGCCGCCAGAGCACCGAGGTCGAAATCCGCGGCCAGATTGGCGAGAGTGCTCGCTTCTTGCGAGCCTCGACCCTCAACGGCGAGATCCGCCTCGAGCCTTGCCCGCGCCCAGGGGACAATGAAGAACGGGATTTGCCAGCACGGCCCTTCCCCCATTCCGAGATGATCCTGGCGCCGACCGCTGGCGAAGGAGTGGCCGTTTCGGGCGAGCCAGAAAGCGTTGGGCGAATCGCCGACGGAGTCGATCCCGAAGGTTGATTCTCCGGTGGTGGGAGGGCCGCGGGGAGCTGTGAGAGCGAGTGGCCGAAGAGGTCGCGCCTGCCGGGTCGGCGGCAAACGAGGCCGGCCTTCGACCACCCGCGCCAGGGAACGCGCCGAAAAAGAGAAAAGTCCCCAACCGAAATGCGGCAGGGGACTCGAGAGAAATGCTTCGACCCAGGTTTCAGGCGGAGGGGCGGAGCGGGAGAGGGGGGCGGTCTAGGGGAGCACCGGGCTCCAGAGATCGAATTCATCGAGGACGAGGGTGCCGGCGATTCCCTGGCGCAGGGCGAGGGCGCCCAGGCGCAGGGCTTCGAGACCGAAGGCGTGGTTGTCGAGGGCGCGGATCTCGCCGACCAGCTCACCGTCGAGCCACAGGCGCAGCCAGCCATCTCGGCTGCCGGTTTCGATGGCGCGCTGCCAGCGCACGTCGACTCGGCTGCCCGGCAGGAGTGGCGCGGAGTAGGGGGTGCGATGGGGTGTGCCGTCGTCGTCGAGGCCGGTGGCCTGAATCCGGATGCCGGACTGGCTGTGCCAGAGTCGCAGGCTGAAGCGGTTCCCCGGCAGCTCCGTGTCGGCTCGGCGCCCGTGGGCGATGGCCATGACCTCGCCGGGGGGCAGCCGAAGATGGTCGCTGTCGATCAAGAAACCGAAGCCGGCGCCGTCTTCGTTGGCGGGGGAAGCCTGGAAGAGCCAGTCGCCCCAACCGGTTCCGAGGTCGATCGCGAGGCCGGAGTCGCCGGCGAGGGCGGCGGCAGGGTCGACGGTGAGGGCCCCTCCGCTGCCGGTGGAGCTGTTGCTCCAGCCGGACAGGTCGTCCTCGAAGGAATCTCGGGAGAGCACGCCCAAACCCGCGGCGGCGCCGCGTGAGTAGACCCTCAAGCCGTCGAGGGCATAGGCCGCGACCGGTCCTGCTGGTGCCTCGCTGGCGCCCAGCCGCAAGGCGCTGACGGCCGGGACCGACGCCGCGACCTCGAGGTCCGAGACCGCCAGGCCGTCGACCCACAGGCGCAGGCCCTCGGACCACCAGTCGAGGCGCAGGGAGCGGTCTTCGTTGCCGACCTCGATCCAGGGCGTCTCGGCTTTCTTGCCGTCGCTTGCGAGCAGCACGGCCCGAGTCCAGGAGGACGAGTCATCGAAGCGACTCTCGAGCCGGAAAACCGGGCTACCGAACGCATCGTGACCGCTCAAGATGGTCACGACGCAGGCGCTCTCCCCACCGATCGCGGGGACGCAGTCCGCCCAGCCGTCTCGGCCGCCGCCGCCGAGACCGATGCGCAGGTCAGCGCAGCCGGAATCGGCCGGGTCCGGTGATTCGGGAGTGTCGGGGGGCGATTCGACGGCATCCGGCAAGGGGATCTCGAAGTAGGCCGGCTCGCCGGAGCCGTCGAGGACGACCAGCGCGCCACCGTTGCCGTAGAGCGCTCCGCCCGGGCCGATCGAGAGCTGATCGCCCGGATCGACCTCCGCCGGCGGCGTGCTTCCGACCTCGAAGTCGTGAGCTGCATGCTGGTTCGGGATGACGGCGGCGGAGAGCTCGAGGTGATGCTCGTGGCGATTGCCGCTCGCGTCCTCCGTCGTCACCACCGCGCGGTCGCGGCCGACGCTCCAGAAATGGCTGTTCGGATAGAGGCTGTAGACCAGCTCACCCTGGGCCGAGAATTCGGTGAGCCGACCGTAGGTCGGTCCGACGACCTCTACCACCGGGTCGCCGGTCCAGGGGATCGTGATTTCGTGTTGCCACGGCTTGACGTGCAGCTCGAGGAGGTTGGTGCCGCTGGCTGGTAGGGCGAGGAGGAAACAGCAGCAGAGAACCACGCATGCAGTCTTCATCTTGGATGAGCTCCCATGGGTTCGTTTGCAGGCGCTCCACCGATGCCGACCCATCGTGGATCCTTGTGTACCTACTCCTATGTACGACTCGGCGATGATATTGCCTTTGCGAGGGTGTCTGTCCAGTCTCCGAAGCGGGGCGATCGCCGCGGAAGTCATAGAATCGAGCGGTGGATCAGTCTTCCGAAGGGCCCCTCGAAAGCGGTGCGATCACCGAGATTCTGCGGCAATGGAGCGACGGTGACGGCGACGCTTTGCACCGCCTGATGCCCTTCGTCGAGGCCGACCTGCGGCGGCGAGCTCGGCGGGCTCTCGCTGGCGAGCGAGCCGGCCACACTCTCGAGCCGACGGCGCTGGTCAACGAGGTCTATCTGCGACTCGTCGGTCAACGCCAGGTGAGCTGGCGCAACCGTGCCCAGTTCTTCGGCTTCGCAGCGCAGGTGATGCGTCGCATTTTGGTCGAGCATGCCCGTCGCCGACAGCGCGTCAAGCGCGGTGGTGATGCGGTGGTGATTTCCCTCGATCAGGTGGGGGAGCCGGCGGATCGTCCCCGAGACCTCGACCTGCTGGCCCTCGATCGCGCGTTGACCGAGCTGGCGGGCCTTGATCCGCGCCAGGGTCGCATCGTCGAGCTGCGCTACTTCGCCGGCCTGACCCTCGACGAGACGGCCGAAGTTTTGTCCGTCAGCGCCTCCTTGGTGAGCCGCGAATGGACCTTGGCGCGAGCCTGGCTCTACCGTCGGCTCCACTCGGCGGAGGGTTAGCCGGACCGTGGACTCTCAGCGTTGGCAGCGGGTCAAGGAGGTCTTTCACGCCGCCCGCGGCCTCTCGCCGGAGGAGGGGCGGGACTATCTCGCGACCCTCGGTGACGACGCCTTGGCGGAGGAGGTGGCGAGCCTGCTCGCCGCTCACCGACAGGCCACCGGCTTCGTCGATCGCCCCGCCTTCGAGCTCCTCGGTGACGCTCCACCGACGTGGCCGGACCAGATCGGCCCGTATCGCATTCTCGACCTGCTCGGCGAGGGCGGCATGGGGGTGGTCTACCTGGCGCTGCGGGACGATCAGACCTTCGAGAAGACCGTCGCCCTCAAGGTCCTCAGCCGCCATCTCGCGACCCCCGACCTCGCCACCCGCTTTCGCGCCGAGCGGCAAATCCTCGCCGACCTCGAGCACCCCGGCATCGCGCGCCTACTCGATGGCGGCACCACCGACGACGGTCTGCCCTACCTGGTGGTCGAGCACGTGGCGGGGCGCTCCATCGATCGCTACGTTCGGGAGGAGGGGCTCTCCCTCGATCAGCGCCTGGTGCTGCTGATCGAGCTCTGTGCAGCGGTCCACGCCGCCCATCAGCGGCTGGTCGTACACCGCGACCTCAAGCCCGCCAACGTCTTGGTCACCGCCGCCGGGGCGCCACGCCTGCTCGATTTCGGCATCGCCAAGCTCCTCGGCGCAGGAGCCGGCGAGGCCTTGACGGTAGCCGGGGACCGTCTGATGACACCGCCCTATGCCAGCCCGGAGCAGCTCCGCGGCGACGCCGTCACCACCGCCACCGACGTTTACGCCCTCGGCGTCCTGGCTTTCGAGCTGATCACCGGCGTCCATCCCCACGGCGGCGCCGAAGCGCCGCCCCATGAGCTCGCGCGATCGATTCTCGAGCGGCCGCCGCGCCGGCCCTCGACGGTCGTCGCGGAAGCTCCCGCCACTGCGCCGAAGCCTCCGGATCGCTATCTCGAAAGAGCCTTGCGGGGCGATCTCGACCGCATCGTGCTGAAGGCTCTGCAGGCGGAGCCGGAGCGTCGCTATGCCTCGGCCGAGGCTCTCGGTCGCGACCTCGAGAGCTATCGCCAGGGCTTGCCGGTCAGCGCTCAGCCGGACACCTTCGCTTACCGCAGCGCCAAGTTCGTGCGTCGCCACCGCTGGCCGGTGGCCCTGGTGACCGTCGCCGTGACCACCCTTCTGGCGCTCACGACGCTGCTGCTGGTGCAGCGTTCCGAGATCTTGCGCCAGCGCGACCGCGCCGAATCCGTTTCGAGTTTTTTGGTGCGGCTCTTCGAGTCCGCCGATCCCAGCCACTCCCGGGGCGCCGAGATCACCGCCGGCGAGCTCCTCGATCAGGCGCGGCGCGAGATCGAGCGGCCCGGTCTGTCGCAGGAGACGGTTGCCGACCTGATGCTCACCATGGGAGACGCCTACGCCGGCCTTGGGCTGTACGCATCCGCTGGCGAGCTTCTCGATGGCGCCGTCGCGCGGCGCCGGACGCTCTACCGCGAGCCCCACGGGGAGGTTGCCGAGGCGCTGGCTTCGCTCGGCCGAGTGCGCATCGGGGAAGGCGAGCTGGAGGCCGCCGAGGGAGCTCTGCAGGCGGCCTTCGAGCAGCGTCGCCGGCGCCTCGGAGGGTCTCACCCGGAGACCGCCGAGAGTCTCGCTGACCTCGGGGCTTTGCGGCAGCGCCAGGGACGCCTCGGGGAAGCCGAAGCCGCCTACCGAGAGGCGGCCGAGATCCTCGCCGGGATCGAGTCCGAGATCTTGGCGCGGGTCCTCCACCGCCACGCCGGTCTCGAGCGCGAGCGCGGGCGCTACGATCAGGCGGAACGGCTCGAGCGTCGTGCTCTCGAGCAGCTGCGCGGCCTTCGGGGCGAGGCACCGGATCCCCTCGCGGCGACCCTCACCGTCGCCCTCGGGACTATTCGTCGCCGCGCCGGTGACGACGCCGGGGCCGAAGTGCTCTATCGAGAAGCCCTCGCCGAGCAGCAGCGCCTGTTTCCCCAGGGGCACCCGGACCTCGCCGTCACCCTCAGCCATCTGGCCTCGACGGCCACCCGCCAGGGACGTTTCGACGAGGCCGACGAGCTGCTCGAAGAGGCCATCACCCTGCGCCTGCGGCTACTCGGCCCGGACCACCCGCTGGTGGCCAATGCGCTCAACAATCGCGGCAATCTGGCCGCTGATCGCGGCAGGCTGGAGCAGGCAGAAGACCTCTACCGCCGGGCTCTGGCCCTGCAACAGCGCGCCTTGCCGGCGAATCATCGCGACCTGGCGGCGACGCGCAGCAATCTCGGCCTGGTGCTCGACGGCCGTCAGAGGCACGGCGCCGCCGAAGCCCTGCATCGCCAGGCCCTCGCGACCTATCGCGGCCTCTACGGTGACGACCACGTGCGAGTCGCGGTGGTGCGCAACAACCTCGCCGAGAGCCTCAAGGGTCAGCGTCGCGACGCCGAGGCGCGCCATGAGCTCACCGCAGCGGTGGACGTCCTGCGCCGTCACCTCGGCGACGACCATCCCACCCTGGCGACCTTGCTCAGCAATCTCGCCGCCGTCGAGCGTCGCCTCGGCGAAATCCAGCGCGCCGGCGAGCTCTACGGCGAGGCCCTCACCATCGCCGAAAGTCGCCTCGGAGCGGACAACCCCACCACCCTCCGCATCGCCGCCAACCGCCTCATCCTGCGGCTCGCGCAGGCGCCCTCGCCGACTCTGCGCCAGGAAGCGCGCGATCTCCGCCAGCGATTGATCGCCGCCCTCGGCGCCGACCATCCGAGCGTCGGCGAGCTCGATCGGGCGCTGACAGGCCGCTGACGCAGTCGCGCCGTGATCGCTCTTTTTCCTCTCGATCGCGAGACTCCCGCGGCGTCCTTGCGGTGGTTTTGCACGATTCCCGAGTTTTCGTTTCAAAGCTCGTAAGTCCGTCGCCGCTCGCTGCGGCGCCTGAGGAACGGAACGATTTGATCGGGAGGGAAGTCCATGGGATTGCGATTTCGCAAGAGCCTCAAGGTGGGTCCCATGAGGTTCAATTTTTCGACAGCAGGGATTGGAGTTTCGGCCGGTGTCCCAGGCTTCCGGGTCGGCATGGGGCCTCGAGGCAACTACGTTCGAGTGGGCCGCGGCGGCCTCTCCTATCGCGTCTCGGTTCCATCGCCTAGCCGACCTGAACCAACGCCGGCGACTCCTGCGTCGGTGGTGGAAGAGGTTGCGATGCAAGACATCGATAGCGCTGCGGTGTCGCAACTGCGGGATTCTTCATCGGAGGAGCTGCTTCGTGAGATCGAGCGCAAGAAGAAAGTGTGGCGGTGGGCTCCATGGGTGGGTGGCGCTGGCTTTCTCTTCTTGCTTTGGCTGGTCCTGGCTGGGGCGCCAGATTTCGCTCTCATCGTCTATTGCCCTTTGCTGGCGCTTGCGACTTGGGGGGCCCACCAACGGGACGAGCTCGAGAAAAGTGTTGTTCTTTTCTATGAGCTCGATTCCGAAATGGAAGCGATGTTCTCGCGCTTCTGCGACGCCTTCGACCGCCTCAAGAGCTGTCGTCGTGTCTGGCATGTCGAGGCTCAGGGCGATGTCGAAGACTGGAAGCGGAATGCGGGCGCTGCGAGGCTCCTGCGTCGCAGCGGAATCACGCTGAGGCTTTCGACACCATCATTTTTGAAGACCAATCTGTCGGTGCCGGTGATTCCTGTCGGTCGGCAGAAGCTCTTCTTCTTCCCGGACCGCATCTTGATTTTTGACTTTGCCGGGGTCGGGGCGGTCGGCTACGGCGATCTCAGGCTTGAACGGCGCGCCACGCCCTTCATCGAGGACGGCGCGGTCCCTTCGGACGCCCAGGTCGTCGATCACACCTGGAAATTCGTCAACAAACGAGGTGGTCCTGATCGCCGATTTCGAGACAATCGAGAGATCCCGATCGCCCTCTACGAGCAGCTGCACTTCTCCAGCAGGTCAGGTCTCAATGAATTGGTCCAAGTTTCCAGCCAGGGCGCAGGACAGGGATTCGAGCGCGAGCTCCGAAGGTTGGCGGAGAAGATACCGGCTTGATTTAGGTCGCTCTATAGGCCGTAGAGACAAGCCCTCGATGCTTGCCTCTACGGTTCTGTTGTCCGGCGGCAGAGGAGAGTTTGATCAGCAGTCGTCGAGGCAGTCGTCGAACTCGAGATCGCAGCCCGTGTTGCACATGTAGGCGTCGTAGTCCCAGTAGCAGAAATCGACCTGGCAGTCCGCGTAGTCGCGGGCGCAATCGTCCTCACAGGTCGGCGGTGGGGGAGGGGTGTAAAGCATCAGGTTGACGCCCAGGCAGTTGACAAAGTTGATCGGCATGTAGAGTCGCCGCTGATACCGCCTTTGAGGACGCCGTAGGCTTCATTGCCGGCGTAGTACGGCGCACCGCTGTCGCCGCCCGACGCGAGGGTGCCGGAGCCGCTGACCCGCACGAAGGTGGCATTGGCTCCGGGTTGGATCGAAGTGTTGGGACGGAACGAGATCGAGGTGATCGAGGCGCAGGTGAAGCCGGTGGTCTTCCCGTGTTTGCACACCCAGGTGCCGATCGCCTGGGCGGTGCGGGTGCGGGTGCTGTTGACGGTGCGACTGCCGCTGCCGGCCTTCATCCAGGGCAGCGGGAAGTGGTGCACCGTGTCGTCGTGCCACTGCACATCCTCGGAGCCGCTGAAGCACTCGCCCTGGAAGGGCAGGTTGCGGCCGCCGTGAGACTGGGTGTTGCCGCAGTGGCCGGCGGTCAGGACGCCGGTGGCGCCGCCGGCGTCGCGTACCGAAAAGCCCATCGTGCACGTGGTGAGGTTGAGGCCGGCATAGACCTGCGCGAAGTCTCCGGCGACGGCCGCCACTTCTTCGACATGGAGGGCCGCCGGTAGGCGGAAGCTGCTGCGCTCGACGGCGAATGCCAGCTCGAGGGCGTCGACCACCGAGGCCACGACGCGGTTGTTGCGTACGTCGATGTCGAGGTCGACCAGCGATGCGACGCGCGCCCGTTCGAGCACGAAGGCCGCCTGGGTTTGCTCCGCCTCGAGGTCCCTTAGCGAGCGCGGTGCGCCGAGGATCCGCACCGGCACGCCGCGCAGCCGGTCCTTGAGGCTCTCGATGCGGCGCAAGCCGGCTTCCGGCGAGGTGAAGCGGGCGGTCACCTGGAAGCGGGGGCTGTGGTCGATCCAGAGACCGGCGAAGGTGGAGTCTTGGTAGAGCTCGGCGGCGAGGTCGCCGATCGCCGGTTGACGCTCGAGGCGACGAATCGCGTCCTCGAGCGGAACGTCGAAGTGCAGGGCGTAGGCCTCGGCGTCCTGTAGCAGAGCTTCCTCCGGGGAGAGGGGCTTCGAGTCTTGCGCCAGGGCGCTTCCCACAAAGCTGACGAGCAGGAGGGCGGTGAGTCCGAAGAGCAGTGAGATTCGCGGTCGGTACATGGGAGAGTCTCCGTGAATGTGAATGTTAATTCGAACATTCACACATTTATCACAGCAAATTCAATGGAGATGTGACATCTCGCCGTCGGACGTGCCCTCTCGGCCCTGAACCCTCGTCGCGCCCACGGTGCCTCGGGGCGTGAAAGAATGCCGCCCGCTCGGCGGCCATGGGGGTCGGCCGAGGACGAGGAGCAACGCCATGGCGCCGCCATTCATCTACACCATGAAGGACCTGCGGAAGGTGACCCCGCAGGGCAAAGAGATCCTCAAGGGCATCTGGCTGTCCTTCTACCACGGCGCCAAGATCGGCGTGCTGGGCGCCAACGGCGCCGGCAAGTCGACGCTGCTGCGCATCATGGCCGGCGTCGACAGCGACTTCGCCGGCGAGGCCTTTCTCGCCGATGGCCGGACGGTGGGTTTTCTGCCCCAGGAGCCGGAGCTGCCCGCTGGGGCGACGGTGGGTGAGTGCGTCGACGCTGCGGTGGCCGAAACCCGCGCCCTGCTGACCCGCTTCGACGAGCTCTCGATGCGTCTCGGGGAGGAGCTTTCGGACGACGAGATGGCCCAGGTGCTCGAGCAGCAGGGCAAGCTCCAGGACGCCATCGAGGCTGCCGGCGCCTGGGAGCTCGACAGTCGGCTGGAGCTTGCCATGGAGGCCCTGCGCCTGCCGCCGGCGGACGCCATTGTCGACGTCCTGTCCGGTGGCGAACGGCGGCGCGTGGCCCTCTGCCAGGTGCTCCTGCGCCAGCCCGATCTGTTGCTTCTCGACGAGCCCACCAACCATCTCGACGCCGAGTCCGTGGCTTGGCTCGAACGCCACCTTCAGGACTATCAGGGCACCGTGGTGGCGGTGACCCACGACCGCTACTTCCTCGACAACGTCGCCGGCTGGATTCTCGAGCTCGACCGCGGATCCGGCATCCCATGGGAGGGCAACTACTCGTCCTGGCTAGAGCAGAAGGAAGCGCGCCTCGGCAAGGAGGAGAAGGAAGCCTCGGCGCGGCGGCGCACGCTGCAGCGTGAGCTCGAATGGCTCCAGATGACGCCGCGCGGACGACAGGCCAAGAGCAAGGCGCGCATCTCGCAGTACGAGAGCCTGCTCGCCGAAGACCAGGCATCGGAGGCGCGTGCCCGACGCGCCGAGATCTTCATCCCACCGGGACCTCGGATGGGGGATGTGGTGGTCGAAGCGGAGGGTGTCAGCAAGGGCTATGGCGACCGGCTGTTGATGGAAGACGTCGACTTCCTGCTGCCGCCCGGCGGCATCGTCGGCGTCATCGGTCCCAACGGGGCCGGCAAGACCACCCTCTTTCGCATGATCGTGGGCCGGGAGGAGCCCGATGCTGGCACCTTGAAGACCGGCGAGACGGTGGTTACCGCCTACGTCGACCAGGGCCGCGAGGGCCTCGAAGGGGAGCGCAGCGTCTGGGAAGAGATCTCCGACGGCGGCCGCGACACGATCCAGCTCGGTCGTCGCGAAGTCAGCTCACGGGCCTACGCGTCGTCCTTCGGTTTCCGTGGTGCCGACCAGCAGAAGCAGGTGGGCAAGCTCTCCGGCGGTGAGCGCAACCGGCTGCATCTCGCCAAGCTGCTCAAGAGTGGCGGCAACCTGCTGCTCCTCGACGAGCCCACCAACGACCTCGACGTCGACACGCTGCGGGCCCTCGAAGAGGCGCTCCTCGCCTTCGGTGGCAGTGTCGTGGTGATCAGCCACGATCGCTGGTTCCTCGACCGCATCGCCACCCACATCTTGGCCTTCGAGGGGGACAGCCGAGTGGTGTGGTTCCAGGGCAACTATCAGGACTACGAGGCCGATCGGCGCAAGCGCCTGGGCGCTGATGCCGACCAGCCGCGGCGCATCAAGTACCGGCCGCTGGTGCGCTAGGGCGAAGGCCCGGGCCGATTTTCGCGGCCCGGGGTTTTGTGGCAGGTAGCTCGCCCCTTCAGGCCGCTGCCCCGCCGGCTCAGGCGGCGCGGCGGTTGAGGAAGGCCACCACCAAGCCGAGCAGCAGGATCAAGATGGCGTCGAACACGATCTGCTTCACCACCACCATGCCGGGCATCGGCTGGACGGCGTAATAGATCATGTAGGTCGGCACCACCGTCATGCAGGCGATGGCGGCGCCGTAGCGCAAGCCCTGACCCGGCCAGTCGCCGGGCTGCACGCCACGCTGGTAGATCCAGGTGAAGGCCGCCGCCATGATGACGTGGGCGATCAGCATCCAGATCGAGTACTGCTGCGAGTCCTCCGGCGAGCGGAACATCGAGCCGAGCTCGCCATAGTCGCTCATCAGCAGAGCACCGTGTACCAGCCAGCTTCCCAGCATCCAGAGGACGAACAGGACGACGCAAGAGATCAGAAATTTCTTCATGGCTCCTCCCAGGAGAATCGTGCGCTGCGAGGCTCGCAGCATGGCTCGGGACCACCGGCCCCCGGTGATCGAATCAGCCTCCAGCGCAAATTTCGGATGAGACCTTCCTTCAATATATCGAGGCGGTAACCAGGCGGTCAAGGAGCCCCGAGGAGCAGACGGATATCGCGGGCCCCTTCCGACCTGCTCCTGGGGAGACTCCCGCTGGCTACTGCGACATGTGTTCGAAAACTCGGTCATCGAATGGCGACGATCGCGCGTCCGAGCTGTTCACGACATCGTCTTCAATGCCGTGGCCATCGCCACAGGGATGCCACAAGTTCAGCGGATTCAGGCCGCAGCCTAAAGCCAGGCTCGCGCCATGCGGCTCTCAGAGAACTCCAGGTTCTATGTCGACCTCGTAGCTTTCGTCGGGTTGTTGGCTGTCTTCTCGTGGCTGGCGTTGTTCGGTCGCTTGACCCTCTACTGCGATTGGGGAGTGCCGGTTCTGGGCCTTGGCGCTCTCGGGCCCGGACTCGTGCTGGCCGCCTTTGCGGCCTATCGGCGCTCCTGGCCAGCCGCTGCGATCGCCCTCGGATTCCTCGCCGGCGGTGCCGCCGTCTGCCTGAGCTTCTGGACCCTGGGAGAGATGCTCTATCGCCTCCTCAGCCTCCTGGTGCTGGCGCCGGCTCTGCCCTTCGCAGCGGCTTGGGCTGTCCGTCCGTCGAGCGCCAACCGGCGCCGCGCTCTGCGAGTTGCCGTCTTGCTGGTGCTGCTTCTCGTGCCTCATCAGCTCTGGCTCGGCACGCGTTGGTTCCTGCTGCACCGAGAAGCCGTGCGCATCATCGACCATGCCGAGAGCATGCGCGCCTTCACCGGCGAGTACCCGGCCGACCTCGACGCCTTCGACTGGAACCATCCCCGCTATGCCGAACGGGTCGCCTACGGTCCGGGTGGGGACTGCGCCAGGGTCACCTATTGGCTGGTGTGGCCGGGCATTTCCCACTGGTACTCCCAGGCCGGAGGTCACGGCTACTACGCCGACTGATCGGATGTGGTGACCGCGGGCGCGTCCCGACAAATGGCTGAGCTGAAAGCTGCGGGGAGGAAGAATTCACCTCTTCCTCGGCCTCCCGGAAAGTCCGCGCGGAGCGCATCCGATGACCCGGGCGAGACTGCTTTCAGGTGCTAAAGTAGATATGTCTATGGCGGCCGAAGAAGCTTTCGGCCGCCAGTTTTTTCAAGACCGTTCATCGACTCGATCGGATCCCTTTGAAGACCAATATGACCCATACTGCTATCTCCCGTCCGAGGTGCGCCTCGGCGGACCCCGCCGCCGCCGCTGGACGTGTGCTCGCGAAGCCGTCGGCGGTGACCTGGCTGCGCCTCGGTTGGGCGTCGGCGGCGCTGTGCGCCCTGACCGCCTGTGCTCCGGCGCCAGCTCCCGAACCGGAGCCCGAAGCGGCGCCCGCCGGCACTATCCGATTCGCCGAAATCGCGGCCGATGCGGGCCTCGAGTTCCGCCATTTCGACGCCGTACGAGCCGCCCTGCTGCCCGAGGACAACGGTTCCGGCTTGGCCTTCGGCGATTACGACAACGATGGCTTCGACGACCTCTACCTGGTCAACTTCGCGGGCCCGGCTCTCGCCGAGCGCTCTGCCCTCGAGGCGGAGCGCCAGGGCGGGCGCCTGTTCCGCAACCTGGGCGACGGCACCTTCCGTGACGTCACCGAGGCCAGCGGCACCGGCCACGTCGGCTGGGACAACGGTGTGCTTTGGCTCGACTTCGATGGCGATGGTTGGCTCGATCTACTGATCACCGGCATCGACAAGATCGTGCTGTTGCGCAACCGCGGCGACGGCACCTTCGAAGACCGCAGTCGCGCCGCCGGCCTCGGGGTCATCCCGTGTGAGGCGATGGGCGCCGCCGCCGCCGACTACGATCGCGACGGCGACCTCGATATCTACATTCCCTGTTATGTCGACTTTCCCTGGGAGCGGGCCCGCAACCGGCCGCTGGTGGGCGGTCGTCCGGGCACCATGACGACGCCGGCCAACTATCCGCCGCAACCCAACCTGCTGTTGCGCAACGAAGGCGACGGTCGCTTCGAGCAGGTCGCCGCCGAGGCCGGCGTCGACGATCCCCAGGGACGTGGTCTGCAGGCCGCCTTCGCCGATCTCGACGACGACGGCTGGCCGGACCTCTACGTGGCTAACGATCAGAGCTTCGACCGTCTGTTTCGCAATCAGGGCGGCACCTTCGTGGACGTCACCGAGAACGCCGGCACGCGCGATCCTCGCGCCGGCATGGGCATCGGCCTGTCGGACTACGACGGCGATGGCCGGCCGGACCTCTTCTTGACCCACTGGGTGGGCGAGGAGAACGCCCTCTATCGCAATGCCAGCGACGGCAGCGAGCTGCTCTTCGAGGACCTGACCTTCGAAGAGGGGTTGGGACCGATCACCCGCGACCTGGTGGGTTGGGGGACCGGCTTCCGCGATTTCGATCTCGACGGCGATGCCGACCTCTTCCTGGTCAACGGCTCGACGGTGGAGGACGAATGGACTCTCGAGGTCCTGACCGAGCCCAAGATGATCCCCCAGCGACAGATGGTCTACGCCCGCGAGGCGGAGGGATTCCGGGAGGTGTCGGAGAGCGCCGGCGAGATCTTCGAAGAGCTCTTCGTCGGCCGCGGCATGTCCTTCGCCGATATCGACCGCGATGGTCTGGTGGACCTCGCTGTGCTGGTCCACAACGGTGAGCCGCTGCTGTTGCACAACCGTTCGGAGCGACTCGGCAACTGGCTGGCGGTGCAGCTCGTCGGCACCGGCTCGAACCGCTGGGCGGTAGGGGCCAAAGTGGTGGTGCGGGCGACAACGGCGGACGGCCAGGAGCAGGTTCACACGGCTTGGCGGATGGTCGGCGAGAGCTATCTCGGCACCCATTCGACGACCCTCCACTTCGGCCTCGGCGAGGTCGCCGCGGCGGATGTCGAGATCATCTGGCCGGACGGCTCCGTCGCCCGCTTCGAATCGGTGCCCCTGGACCGCAGTTTGATTTTCGATCAGGCCTCTGAGAGCTGGCGTGAAGTGCCGGCCGAACCCGTCGCCCCGCAGCCCTGGGGTGAGAGCTTCTTCAACCAAACCGGAGATTGACCGTTGAGATATGCAACCTCGCGTGGATCCATCCTCGGAGTGACCCTGGTCGCCCTCTCGGCGCTGGCCTGCTCGTCGGGCGAGCCCGAGCCCGCGGTCCAGGCCAGCGAGCCCCACGGCTCCGCCGCCAAGACCGTCACCGGCGGCAAGCCCTTCCATGGCTTGCTCGAATACCGCGCCAAGGACGCCAAGCTGGCGCTCGTCCGACCGATTTTGGTCGCCGCTGACGAAGCCCCCCTCGCCGGCGGCGTCAGCGTCGTCGGAGTGAGTGCCCAGGGCGAGTCCCGGGCCTATCCGCTCTACATCCTGAAGAACCATCAGATCGTCAATGATCGTGTCGGAGGACAGCCCATCGCGGCTTCTTGGTGACCATCCGAGCAATCGGTCGTGGTCCACGACCGCCGTGTAGGAGACAAAGAGCTGACCTTGGGGGTTTCCGGCAAGCTGATCGACGGCAACCTCATGATGTACGACACCGACACCGATTCCCTGTGGCATCAGGCCTCCGGTGAGTCGAGAGAAGGGGCTTTCACCGGCGAGCAGCTCGCCGAGCTGCCGGATGATGCCTGGGCGATCCACCGCTGGAGCGACTGGCTCGAGGATCACCCTGAAACGCTGGTGCTGACCTGTGCCCACTGCGAAGGCCGCGGTGAAGCCACCGGCACCATCGACGAGCTGCACCGCGAGAAGGAAGAACGCGAGAATGCCGGAGCCGATGGCGACTGAGCGACCGTTTCGACGGCGGCTCGATTGGGGCCGGCGCGGCTTACCGCTTGTGCTTTGCCTGGTGCTGGCGGCCTGCGGGCCGTCGGCGCCGGTCGATTCCGGTCCGCTGGCGATCGATGTCGCCCGCACCATGCCGGGGCCCGACTTCGAGCTCCTCGGGCTCGACGGTGAGCGTCACCGCCTGTCGGCCTTCCGGGGACAGGTTCTGCTGATCAACTTCTGGGCCACTTGGTGCGCCTCCTGCCGCGAGGAGCTGCCGGTGCTCGAGCAACTGCATCGTGACCTCGCCTCCGAAGGCGTCGCCATCGTCGGAATCGCGACCGATAAGGAGGGGCGCTCGAAGGTGCAGCCCTATGCCGAGGAGCTCGGCCTGACCTTCCCGACGTTGCTCGATCCTGGCGAGGTCAGCACCGCCGTGTTTGGCGGTCTGACCGGCTATCCCAGCACCTTCATTCTCGATCGCGAGGGCCTGATCTACTCCTCCTACCTGGGGGCGCAGAAGGAAGAGACCTTCGCCGAAGATCTGAACTATCTCCTCGCGGCGGAGCCGAGCGCCGGCGCAGCTTTGCCGGAAGGGGCCTTGTCGGAGCCGTCTTCCGAGGAGGAAGGCGATGACTAGAAGAGATCGATTGGAAGCCATAGGCTTCCTTCGCAGCTCTCGACATGGGAGTATGTATGCATTGCCCGGTCGTGAGGCCGGGGGGAATGCGGTCATCGGAATCGATTTTGGCTTGCCGGATGATGAGTTGCCGGCACGGCTTCGGCGCAGAACGGAGAACCCATGTGGGATCTAATTCTCGAGCTTCTAGGGTTGGGAGATCGGACTTCGGATAGAGACGACGAAGGCGATGTCAATCCCGGAGCGGACCCGGACGGCTAAGGGCCGTTTGCTCCTCTAGAAGGCTCATAGAGATCGCTGTGACGTGAGACGGCCGGCCGCGGCCGTCGATGTCCGCCTGTCGGGATACGCGGCTCCCGAAGTGCCGCTGTCGGCGATCTGAGGTCGCCGCCGAACCGACCCAGTCCTTCTTCGCAGGCTGCCGCCGCGAAGAAACTCCCTCCGAAGTATTGAAAAGGCCCTGCGCGTGCTAGAGGCTCTGCGCCCGGCGCCGCGCGGTCGCGAACAGCGCGAGCAGCTCGCTCGCCGCCTTGTGGCGCTCCAGGCCCTGGCGCAGCAGGAGGATGGCTGCCAGTGCCTCTTGCTGGCAACCCGCCGCTTCGAGGGTCGCGTGGGCCGTGGCGACCGACTGCTCCGCTTCGTCGGAGCTTCCCAGCAGATAAAGCAGCTCGCCGCGGTCGAGCTCCATGCGCCCGGCAAAGTGCACCAGCCCGAGCTCGAGACTCCGGGAACGTAGGAACCCGAAGACGTCGGCCGCCTGCTCGAGGTGTCCTCGGCCGGCGAGGATGCGGCCGAACAGCCAGTCTCGCAGCACCAGGAGCTTGGGGTCGTCGAGCTCGTAGTACCAGTGCTCGAGGGCCGCCAGGATGCGCGCTGCCTGACCGAAGTGCCCGCGCTCTACCTCGCAGTAGGCCAGGTTGTGGTGAGCGACCAGGAAGAGCCGCAGATCTTCGACCGGGTGAAGGCGAGTGCTCGCCCGACCCAGGGTATCGGCGGCACTGCGAAACTCCTCGAGATGGACCAGGGCGAGGCCGAGCTTGACCTCGAGCACCGACTGGAACGAATCGGAAGCCAGCCCGCGGACCTCCTTCAGACCATCCCGCAGCAGGTCCGCCGCCTCGCGGTGCTCTTCCATTTCGAAATGCAGCGACGCTCGCAGGGACCACACCTGGGCCAGGTCGAGGGGGTCGGCGATCTCATCCTCGAGCTCCGCCGCGTAGTGGAAGGCCGAGAGGGCGGCCCGGAGCTGGCCCTTGAAGCGCAGGGCGTTGCCCAGACGGGCCCAGGCCAGCGGTAGCAGCTCGCGGCAGCACAGGCGGTCCTCGCTGCTGGCGGCGGCGACGGCGGCCTGCCCCCAACCGATGGGGTCCACCGCGCCGGGGCCGGTCCGGCTCATGGCGAGCTGAATGAAGGCGCGGGTCCGGCAGCGGGGATCGCGCCGTGCGGCCTCGACCCGCGCTTCTCCGGAAAGGCCGGAAAGCTCGACCTCGGCTTGCCGGGCCTCGAGCTCCTCGGAATCGAAGTCGGGCAGCATGCTCTCCATCAGGTGCCGTCCTTTCTGCCCTCGGCCGGGGCCTCGGTCGAAAGCGATGGCCCTTCCTCGTGCATCGTCTCGAGCCGTCGCATCACCTTGGCGACGATGGCGTCGACCTCTGGGTCGTCGTCCGGCTTGACCTCGAAATTTCCCAGTCCTGAATCGCTCATCTCCACAGCCCTCTTCAACGCTTCCCGCGTCGCGGGGCGCCGTCCGGTCATTCCCATCATCAATCCAAGGTCGACGAGGTCGACATCCAGCACCTCGAGAATCTCCTCGAGAGTCTCCAGCGAAGGCGATTCACCGCCCTCACAGTCCTCGATCGACCGCAGACTGCAGCTGGTGCGCTCTGCGAGCTCCTGCTGTGTCAGATTCGCTTCGGAACGAAGCCTGGCAAGTGTAGACCCCATTTTGCCCATGTACATCCTTGATCAATAGTACTCCTCGGCCGTCATTCTGTCTAATGCTGCTGCAGCAAGACGGGCGAAGTGCGCGGAGCAGGTCGCGAATCGCTGGCTCGAGTCGCTGGGTTCGGCGTCAGCGGACGGTGACGCTGGCAGGTTTTTCTAGGGCGGAGAGGGCAGAGCCGCGTTTTGGCTCGGCTCGAGGGAAGCCTCTAAAGGGGGATCGGTTCACGCCCGAGGCGATCTACCGAGGGTGAGCGGGCGACTTGGGGAGGGAAGAGGCGCCCAGACTCGCGAGCGAATCGCTGCCGCGATTCGCCGAGGTGCGCTTCAGCGATTCGCCAGCTTCGCGCCCACCAACTGGATGTCGATGAGGCCGCGACCAGCCCGACGGGCGGCGTCCGCGGGAAGCTTGACCGCGCCGTCCTTGCCGAGCTCGAGTCGCTCGACGAACTGGCTGGCGCGGGCCTTCTCGCTCATCAGGTGGTCCATCCAAAAGACATCGACGCTCGCGGACTCGCCGCGCAGCCCGATATGCGACGCCTTCAGGCCCAAGATCGGACCGCCGCGGGTGAACCGAATGGTGCCGTATTCCCCCTCTCGGACCAGGATCTCGGTGTGCGGAAGGTCCGGGCCGGTGACCGCGATCACGATGGCGTCGATCTCCCCGGTGTCCTTGTCGAGGTACCACAGGCGTGCCTGCTCATTCGCGAAGGCCGGGCCGAGGGTGACCACCGCGAGGATTCCGATTACCAGAGGAGAGAAAATTTTCATCTTGAATTGGCCTCGTCGGTGGTCCTAGTTGCGGATGCAGCACGATCCGCAGGACGTGCTAACGCAGTGACCACAGCTAGTTACGCCGTCACAGGTCACGCAGCATCGAATGGGACGAAGAGTTGCCTCGAGAGACAACTTGGTGAGCTTAGCATACTCGACTTCCAGGCGGAGACCGGCTCCGACCATGGCGAGCGAGCGGTTCTTGCCGAGGGTTCCGGTGGTCACCGGGTGGCGATGAGGGATGCCGGCGACTTCCTGCACTGCCTCGACGGCGAGATGGATTCCCTTGGAGCCGGGAGCGACGGTCGGGGTCAGCACCAAGTAGCGGGACTCGTCGGCGATCAAGCCGACGGTCGCCTGCTCGCCCAGGGGGACCTCGATCTCTGAGATCTCGCCAGCGACCTCGACTCGAAGGGTGACCAGCGACGTGAGGGAGTTCGAGCTCATGGCTGCTACCGGGCTCGCCAGTGCGATGAGTCCAAGGGCGAGAACGGCTAGTGCTTTCATGGGCTGATCCATGTCGAAACTTCCTCGTCAGGGAATATATTGGGGAGGTGCTATGAGTTGCGGAATCTGGGACAAGACATTGCGCATTGCCTAGGGTTTCCACGTCTGGCCGGTGGCCGGAATCTCGACCCGGACCCAGGGGTCGCCGTCCCCGAGGTCGACGTAGGCGGAATCGCCGCTGGCGACCCGGACCGTCGACAAGTGAATCGGGGGAGTCTGCGGCTCGGTCGTTTCGAGGCGGGAAAAAGTCAGGCTGACTTCGGGCAGGGCTCCGCTCGCCGGTGGATGCAGCTCAGGGACCACCTCGAGCACCCATCCGCGCTCGTCTTCGATGTGGGTCGGTTGGCCGGGGGTGAGCTGGAGGTCGACGCGAAATCCCTCGGCCGAGAGGACCGCGAGAATCTGCGTCCCGGGGTCGATGGCGGAGACCGCCGCGACCGTGGCCGAGTCGCCGCCGCGTGGAGTGGAGGGGGCGACGCTACGGTCGATGGTGAGGAAGTAGCCGATCAAGAGGACGGCGCCGACCGCCGCGATGAGCACGGCGAGGCGGGGCCCAGCATCCGTCCAGCTCATGAAAGAACCCTTGAGAGGTTCGGTAGCCTCGGCACCGGATTCCGGCCTTCCCGTGGGCACGTCCGTTGAAGCCCCGACCGTGCGCCCGCGCACGACCAGAGATTGCCTGTGCGGCATCGACTGAGTACCGACCATCTCCCTCCCAGCGGATTCCACGCCTCACGGACCAAGCCCGACGCGGCGATGGAGAAATCCCTCGATAATGCGAAGCGAAATTAAAGCTTGCAGGGACTTATGGATTGTAGAGGAACGGGTCCTGGAATTCAATAAACCCCGGGATTTCCCTAGGTTGCGAGGGCTGGAAGGGCGGCGGAGAGGGTGAGGATCGTGACGAAGAAGGGCGCCGTCGTCACCGGCGCCGCCGTCACCCGCTGGCGGTGCTGCGATCGACGTCGACGATCTTGATCTCGATCGGGCCGTCGCCATCGTTGAGGTCGACATAGCCACTGTCGCCGTCTTCGATGAACAGGCTCGACAGCGGGATCATCTGCTGGTTCTCGGTGCCGATCGCCTGGGCGCGAAAGACCTGGATCTCGACCAGCTCGAGGCTGCGGCCGGCGACCATCTTCTGAACCAGCTGCGGGCGTAGACCGATGCTCTCGCCGTCTTCGCCTTCGAGGAACGACAGGGTGCCGGCTTGGAGGGACATGTCGACGGTCCAACCCAGGGAAGGGCTCGACAGCTCGACGTCGATGCCGGCCGCAACGTTCTGTCCCGCCGGCGTGCCCCAGGCGCCGCTGTCGCCGGGACCGTTGGAGGTCGGGAGTCGAGACATGATCGACCAGGCGCCCCAGACGAGAGCGACCGCCAGCACAACGATGGCCACCGTCCGAACGACGTGGAGCTGCGCCTTCGGTGCGTCGAGCGTCGGGGTGGATCGTCCTGGGCTCATAGGGTAGGAGTTTGTCATGTCCTGGTTACCCTACGGTACATTCCGCCGGTAGAACTAGATCCGCAGGAAGTTGCGGTGGCGGATTGGGATAGGCCTTGGCGCTGCAAACCTGATCCGGCTTCAAACCTCGCACATCGCGCAGGTCGGCCCCGGAGAGATCCGCCCTTCGCAGGACGGTGTCGGTCATGTCGGTGCCCACGAAGGTGACCCCTTTCAGAATGGCGTCGGCGAGATTGGCGCTGCCCAGGTTGACGTTGGCGACCGGTCCTTTGGGAAACTTGGCGAAGCGCAGGTCGGCCCCGAAGAAGTTCGACCCGTCGATCGGCGACAGCGAGAGGTCGGCGTTGTAGAGGTCGGCTCCGGTCAGGTTGACGCGCGACAGGTCGACCTCGTCGAGCGGGATTCCTTCGAGAGGGGCATGGACCAAGCGTGCAAGACCCTCCGACATGGTGAGACGGTCCTCGTCGTCGCTTTTCCGTTCGAGGTGCAGAAAGGTGATCACCGCCGCCCGGCGAGCCTCCGTCGGGGCGGTCACCTGGCACGGCGTCTCGAGGTCTCCGGCGCCATGACTGATGGCCTCGCCGGCCGGAGCGCCGGCGGCGTCGGTCGGGCCACACTCCCCGTAGATGATCTCGAGCATTTTCGCCCTCTGCGTCAGGTAGGCGTTCTCACTTTGAAGACGGTACGCCTCGGTCTGGATACTAATTTCCTTTCTGAGAAAAGAGACCTGCCAGGTAAGAAGGGCGACGGTCAGGATGGAGGTCCAGGCAACCACCGTCGGTTGCCACCGGGCTTTTCCCCGGGGTGGCGCCGAGGGCGGCTCCGAAGGGTCGCCAGAAAGCAGCCAATCGAGCCGTTCTGCCGCTGGCTGAACTCGCGCCAGAGCATCATCCAGCGCCGCCACCTGCTGTTGGACCTCGGCGAGATCCGCGTTCAGGGTTCCCAGCGCCCGTTGCGGGGCACCGTCGGAATCTTCGAAGTACGATTCGATCTGCGATCGAAGCGACTCCTCCAGTTCGGAGTCACGCTCATCGGAACCGCTCACTGAACCCTCCCTATTCCCAGAATCACCAATTCGAATCGACTCTGGCGAAAGAACGACCGTAAGAAAGTACGACGATACCGGGTCCGGGAGCCAGCCGTCCACCCGACGAGATCACCGCGGCCGGGAGGTCCATCCCGCGGGGCTACGCCCTCGGGAAAGCCCTGGCCGGGCCCACGGCAACGCCGATGAGAGCCATGCCGCTCAAGGAGTCCTGAGAGCTTGTTGTTTGGATCTCCTCGACGGGCTGACCTGCGGCTGTTGTCGAGCGCCAGGATCCTCGAGAGATGGGGAGGCCTCATCTCTCGAGGTGAATCCCGACGGACTGCGTGCGGGCGGAAGCGCCTTCGGCGCTAGTGCTCGCCGACTTCCGGGCCGGTTTGAAGGAGCGGCCCTCCACCTCCTCCTCCGCCGCCTCGACGGCACTGGGGTGAGAACTCTGACAGAGTGCGGAAGGAAGAGCTCACCCAGCCGCTCGCCGCGCCGCAGCGGTTGGTCGCTCGAACGCGGATGGTGAAGTTGCCCGGAAAGCCGACCCGGCTCGCCGAGAAGCTGTAGAAAGGACCGCCGGTTGTGCCGCGCACGGAGGTGCCGACCACTTCCCATTCATAGCTGCCGGCGCCCGCGATGGCCTGCGTCGAGAAGCTGGCCGTGTAATTGCGGTCGTTCGGGCACAGATCACGGCCAGGTCCCAAAATGCCTCCGGGCGTCGCGAGCTGGCTTCGCAACAGAGTGAGAGTCCTGCGCCGACTGGGGCTCGATCCACAGTTCGGGTAGTTACCTCCGCTGGGATAGTTGGCGCTCGCTTCGACGAAGACCGGAGCGATGACGTTGGGCGGGGGACCGGTCACCGAGACCTGGGTCGCCGCAGTGTTCGCCAGGACCGTGCCGCCACCGTTGATGCTCATGGCGGCCCCGGCGCCCCAGGTGTAGGAGGTCGCATTGGCGAGCGGCGCGATCAAGAAAGTTCGCGTCTCACTGGGGCAGATGTCCGATGGCCCGGAGATGGTCAGCGGAGGCACCGGACCGACGGTGATGTCCATCGAGGTACTGCCCGAGCCGGTGAAATTGCCGCAGTCATCGACATGGACTTCGATGCGCGCCATCCCGTGCTCGTTCCAGGCTCGCGAGACGATCTCATCGGAAGAGTTCGACTGGAACTCCGTCACATTGCCGTTCTCGATGAACCGCCATTCCACGTCGGTGCACGTCCGCTCACCGAGAAAGGTACTGCGGACAAGAAGAGAGTAATTGTGAAAAATCGGGCGGGCGGCAAAGTTGCAGATCTCGCTGCTCGTGCCGTTGAAGCGGATGATGTCCACCTCCACCGCCAAAACGGTTCGAGGTGATGCGAGAACGCTGAGGAGAACCGAGGCGAGCAGGAAGAGCACGGAGTGCGGGCGGCGGAGAATCATGCGTGGCTCCTTGCGATGACGTGTCAGCAATAGATCTAGCGAAAATCAAGACATCCGCATGAGTGTATGGCTGCGGATGTTTAATTGTCCAGGCGAGTTTCGGCCCGATTTCGAGGCTAGGCCCTCATTGGTGAGGTAGGGAAGCCCTCGAGCGAGGTGCCGGGCTGGGTGCCCTGGGCTGGGCTGGTCTGGCGCTGACGGTGGTGCTGCGGTAGGAGCGATAGCGAAATCTCGCAATCGCCGGCCGGCGGTATACTCCGCCCATGAACACCTCAATGCACTTGACGGGCGGGCATATTGACCCGAATGGAGCCCCGGTTCCCGGCGGGCCCACGGTCGACCCCTATGGCTCTGCTGCCGTCTGAGGCATGCCCGCCGACTCTCTGAGCAGGTCCTCATCCGCGGCCACTCTCCTCGCCGTTCTCCTGGCTGTGGTCTATGCCTCTGGGCACTATGACAGTTGGGACGTTGCTATCGCTGTGGTCGCCCTCATGTTCATCCGATCCCATCGGGAGGCCATCGTAGGCGACCGCTTCAGTCGCTTGATGTCCGCCTGGGGCTGCGGAATCGCCCTCTCCATCATTGGGTGCTTCGTCCTTCGTCTAACCCCTTGGGAGCCGATCCTTCGCTGGCCCTACGGTGGCCTCCTTGAGCTTCCGTTCGCGAGCCTCGTCCTGGGCGCCGTGGTCTTGGGCTTTCTTCCGGACTCGCCATCTCCGGACCGGCGCGGTGAAGGTTCAGTCGAGCGCCACGGGGGCGGTGAAAGCTCCTGAAGATGACTCTGCCCTCCTGAGCGGAGGGCAGTACGACCCGAACGACTAGTCCAGGGGGGCGATGTCGAGGGCGAAGGTGGAGTTGCCCCGATTTTGTGGACAGAAACCGTGCCTATGAGAATAGGCCTGGAGGAGTTCACAAAATGGTTGAGAAGCGTCGTCGTTTCAGTGAGGAGTTCAAGCGCGAGGCGGTTCGTCTGGCGTACGAGAGCGGTCGT
>JBCCHV010000016.1 GCA_039028635.1 Acidobacteriota bacterium | reverse complement strand
TTTTCAGCAAGCTGCTAGCAGGCTGCTTAAAAAAGTCCGCTTTGCGGCTTTTCCAGCGCTGCTAGCTTTTTTTCCGAGAGGTGCTACGCGCCCCTCTCCGGCACAAGAAGCGCGGTTCTTGAGCCTCCTCTCCCGTCGCGGCGGCTGCCCCGCCGCCGGGCCCTCTCGGGCCCGGACGCAGGTTGCCGATGAGTTCTTCAGCAACCTGCTAGGCTCGTCCTCCGGAGCCGCGCCATGAAACCCCACCGCAAGCAGAGAATCGGCGTCTACCTGTTGCCGAGTGCCCTCACCATCGGCAATATGCTGCTGGGCTTCTACGCCATCATCAGCGGCCTGCGAGGTGCCTTCGGCGACGATCCCGGGGAGTTTCAGAAGGCCGCCCTACTGCTCTTCGCGGCCGGCATCGTCGATACCCTCGACGGCCGCATCGCCCGCCTCACCGGCACTGACAGCGAGTTCGGCAAGGAGTACGACTCCCTCGCCGACCTGCTCACCTTCGGTGTTGCACCGGCGCTGCTGGTCTACCTCTGGGGCCTCGCGGACCTCGGACGCATCGGCTGGCTGGTGCCCCTCTTCTTCGTGGTCTGCACCGCCACTCGCCTGGCACGTTTCAACGTCCAGACCAAGAGTCTCGACAGCCGCTACTTCGTCGGCCTGCCGGCCCCCGCCGCCGCCGGCACCGTGTGCTCGATTCTGTTCCTCGCCCCGGACTCCGAGTGGCGCCAGATCTTGGTGCCGATCTTCACCGTCACCCTGGTGGTGGTGGCCAGCTTGATGGTCTCGACCTTCCGCTACCCGAGCTTCAAGCAGGTCGAGCTGCGGCGCCGGCGAAGCTACCGCACGATCCTGCCGATCGCCGCCGTCATCCTGGTCGCCGCGGTTCGCCCCTCGGCCTTCTTCCTCGCCGCCGCCATTTCCTATACCCTCTCCGGGCCCATCACCTCCCTGCGGGGCCGCCTCAATGCGCGCCGCCCCGAACACCAGCAAACGGAAGACACACCGGAGAGCACCCCATGAGCTCCGTGGCTCTCATCGATCCCATGACTCTGCTCGGCGAAGAGCTGCGCGAACGCCTCGAGCAGCGCCCCGATCTCGCCCTCGATCTTCGCCTGCTGAGCGCCGACGAGGATCAGGTCGGCGCCCTCACCACCGTCGGCGGCGCCGCGGCGATGGTCGGCAAGGCGGAAGGGGACGACCTCGCCAACCTCGATCTCGCCATCTTTTGCGGTTCCGACCTTCGCTTGCTGGCGGACCTACCACCGGCGGCCACCGCCATCGTGGCCTCGCCGGGCACGCCCGTGGACGAGGCCATCCCGGTGATCGCCGGGGTCAACGAGAGCCGCGCCGAGCGCGGTCGGCGACTGCTCAGCCCGCATCCCAGCGCGGTGCTCCTCGGCCACCTGCTCGGGCCGCTGGCGAGCTTCGCACCGCAGAGCATCGTCGCCACCCTGATCGAGCCGGCGTCGATCTACGGCAAACAGGGCCTCGACGATCTCTTCGACCAGGCCCGGGCCCTGGTCGCCCTCACCCAGGTGCCGACGACGGAGACCTTCGAACGCCAACTGGCCTTCAATCTCTACCCCGCGACCTCCCCCGGCGAGGGCATTGCCGACGAGCTGCGCGCCGCCCTCTCCCGAGACGACCTGGCGCTCCGCCTGCAGCGCCTCCAGGCTCCGGTTTTCCACGGTATCTCGGTGCACTTGACGGTTGAGCTCGACGGCCCCTGGTCGCTACAGGAGGTGAGCGAAGCCCTCGCCGCCCACCCATGGAACGAGCTCGCCGAGGACGGCGATCGGATTGGCCCGATCGACGCCGCCAATCACGAGTCGGTGCTGATCGGGGGCCTCGCGCAGAGCGGTGAACGGCACTTCGGCCTGTGGGCGGTGATGGACAACCTGACCCGCGGAGGAGCGCTCAACATGCTCCGGATTCTCGACCTGCTGAGTGGAGGGACTGCCTCATGATGACCGCCTTCGTGCTGCTCAACGTCGAACGCGACAAGGTCAACGACGTCGCCAATCGACTCGCCGATCTCGAGGGCGTCGGCGAGGTGCACTCGGTCGCCGGGCGCTGGGACCTGATCGCCATTCTGCGGGTGCCCGACAACACCCGTCTGGCGGAGCTGGTGACCTCGAAGATCCGCTCCCTCGAGGGCATCACCCACTCCGAAACCCTGACCGGCTTCAAGGTCATCTCGCGCCACGACCTCGAGCGCCTGTTCTCCCTCGCTCCGGAGGCTTCGGAGAGCGAAGCCAAGCCCTGCTAGCACGGCCGTTCCAGGCCAGCAAGACGGAGCTACTGGGTCGTGGCCAGAACGCGGCGCTTCAGAGCGGCGTTGGTGGCGTCATAGGCGGGCTCGATCCAGCTCGAGTTCCAGAACCACAGGCCGATTCCGCGATCGACTTCGTGCTGAGTGACCCTGGTGCCAGCGGCCGTTGGCTCGAGTACCCAGCGGTGATCGAAGGACAGGACCCCTGGGATTCCTCCAACCTGCCTTAGCACTCGAGGAGGATCGAGGGTGGTGACCTTGGCGGTCATCTCGAGGAGCTTTCCATCCGGGTCTCGGACGAAATTCTGCAGCTTGGCACCCTCCGCGTACTCGCCTTCGACTTTGACGAAGGTCGGATTCCACTCGGGATAAGCCGCCGTTTCCATCAAGACATCCCACACCGCCTGTGGTGGCGCCGCGATCATCACCTCGACGTGGAACGTCTTGCGCGTCAAGAGAGCCCCGAGGACCAGCACCAAGCAGGTTGCCAGCAGCACGAGCCAGAGAAAAGACCAAGCCATACGCATTCTCACAGGTGGCGGTCGAACCAACCGGTGATGAGCTCGGGATGGGTGCCGAGGTAGTCATAGGAAGCGAACCGACTGTCCTCGATGTCGAGCATCTCGAGATGCTTGTCGACGGTCAGCCGGTCGAAATAGCCACGGACCATCTCCAAGCGAGTCCAAGGGTCGTTCTGGTTTTGCACCACCAAGGTAGGGACGGTGATCTTGCCGACATCGTCGAGGAAGTTCGGCTCCGCCAGATCGAATCCAAGGCGCTCGCGGGTCACCTTCGCCCCCGCCCGGCGCAGAAATCCGGGGAGGCCAAGGGCCTCGACGAAGCAACTGTAGAGAAGCGGCTGCACCGCGATCATGGCTTTGACCCCGGTGCGCTTTGCCAAGCCGTCTTCGAGACCGTAGCCGTAGGTCGTCGCGCCCGAACCCATACAGATCGACAACAAACCGATGCTGGCGCTCGCGAGCTCGGGGTGTCCCGCGATGAAGTCGACCGCGGCGATCACGTCCTTGGCTTCTTCAGGCCCCCAACTGACCCAAGGAATCGGCCCGAGATCGCTCTCGCCGTGTCCGCGAAAGTCATACATCAAGACCGAGTAACCACGCTCCGCGAGATGCCTGGCCTGGCGAAGGAACTGAATCTGCGCCTTCCAGGGTTTGACCGGACCTTTTCCCTCAGGGCTCCAGCCGCCGCGATTGCACTGCACTCCGAAGTGGCTCTCGATGACCACTTTGTCGGTGCCCCCTTTGATCAACCAGCCACGGAGGATGACTCCGTCCCGCGCCTCGAACTCCACCTCCTCGTAGTCGAGCCCGTGACGGCCCGGATCATCGAACAGGGGCGATTGATAGGGCTTCACCATCATGTTGGACACGAACTTGCCGAACATCTCTAACGTCCTTTCGTCGAGGCCTTCTGGTCCCGCGAGGCTAGCCGCCGCCGGGTTGGCCCGATCATCCAGCCGGCATCCTGTAGTTCCGATGCCAGCGTGACCGGACGAGTCCATAGTGCCAAGACTTAGCGCAGGGGTCATTAGCAGAAGCCGCCAAGTGATTGACACCAAGCGCCAAAAGCGGCCAACTTGGATTCGAGAGTGGCGCGATCTGGCAAGGGATGCAGGGCTTCCCGCCCGTAGGATGAGACAAGACGAATCGGAACCCGAGGAGTGAAGAGATGAGCGACAGGAAAGAGGTTGTTCTCGATCGAGGATGGGGAATCGTCTTGCGGGATCTGAAGATCCAGGCCGACAATGTGCTGCGACGGGCAAACCTCGCTCGAGATCTCTTGGCACGACCTCAAGCACGCCTGACCGTCGAGGAGTACTTCCGATTCTGGAAGGCCCTCGAAGCCGAGGCGGACGAGCCCACCCTGCCGATTCGGCTCGGGATTGCGAGTACCCCGGAGACCTTTCACCCCGCCATCTTCGCGGCCCTCTGTAGCCCTGATCTGAGAACAGCCGTGAAGCGGATCGCCGAGTATAAGCGGCTCATCGCGCCGGTCCGCCTGATCGTTGAAGACGATTCAAGGGGGCTCTCGGTCAGCAAGCGATGGGATGCTCCGGTCGGTGCTGTGCCACCAGCACTCGGTGCCACGGAGCTGGTCTTTCTGACCCAAATCGCTCGCATCGGCACTCGCGAGCGGATTCGGCCGCTGAGAGTCGAAGGCCCTCATCCCATGACGCCGAGAGAG
The DNA here is from genome assembly GCA_039028635.1 of Acidobacteriota bacterium. Taxonomy (NCBI): domain Bacteria; kingdom Pseudomonadati; phylum Acidobacteriota; species Acidobacteriota bacterium. The sequence continues at coordinate 96,445 of JBCCHV010000016.1, read as the reverse complement.
GACTTCGAGGATTTCTTCGGAGTCACACCGTTGAGCTCTGAAAGACTCGCCGTGACCTTTCGGCCCACCGACGCCAGCCGCCCATTCCTGACCGCCAGCGAAACCGTCTGGCAAGCCTTCGAGCCCGAGCTCCGGCGTGGTCTCGACGAGCACGAAGCGTCGGCTTCGATCGCGGAGCGGATTCGGTCGGTTCTTCTCGAGAGCCTGCCGAGCGGGGACTCGTCGATCGAGATCACGAGCCGCCGGCTCGGCCTGAGTGCCCGCACCGTCCAGCGTCGTCTGAATCAAAGCGGCACCAGCTACAAGCAACTGGTGAAGGACACCAGGAAGCAGCTCGCCCACCATTATCTCGCCAACAGCGACCTGTCCTATGCCGAGATCGGATTCTTGCTCGGCTACGCCGAACCGAGCTCTTTCTTCCGGGCCTTTCGGTCCTGGACCGGCGAAACCCCAGACCGAGTTCGTCACTCGCCTCGGGGGAGCTAGCTTGCCGGCCCGAGGAACGGGCCTGCCAGACTCGAACCAAAGCTTTGGCCCGAGCCGCGCCGCGGCCCGTGGCTCAGGACCTTACAGCGGGCAATCCGAGCAGGTCCTTGGCGCCCGCGAAGTCCTAGTCCTCACCATCCTCGTCGTCGTGCACCGCCGGCCGACGCGACAGGTAGTCTTCGACGTGCAGCAGGCCCTGCGGACCCGCCCGGCGCACCACCTGCAATAGCTCGCCGACGGTGGTGACCTCTTCGAGCTGCTCGTTGACGAACCAGTCCAAGAAGCGCATCGCGATGTAGTTTTTGTCGTCCTGGGCGATCTCGACCAGGCCATAGATCTGACGCGTCACCTCTTCCTCCCAGGCCAGGCTCTTCTCGACCGCCGCCTCGGCGCTGTCGAACTGGCTGCTGACGGCCGGGACCTCGGGGATCTCGACCTGCCCACCGACGTCATTGATGAAACGTACGATCTTCATCGCGTGGTCGCGCTCTTCCTCCGACTGGCGGTAGAAAAACGTGGCCAGCTCCGGCAGGGCCTCGGAGTCGAAATAGGAAGCGATGCAGACGTACTGCATGGACGCTCCCATCTCGTGTCCGACCTGCTGGTTGAGGGCAGAGATCAACTGGTGACTGGCAAGCATAGGAACTCCTTCGAAAGTCAGTAGCTCGAACGGATCCAGCGAGAACTGCAATTCACTCCGGCGGGAAGTCCTGACAGCAGGTTGCTGTTCTATACTGCGGATCCGTCGCGGCGCCCGACCACTGCCCCGCCGACACCATCCGCCGGGCAACCCCTCCGGCCCTGAAATTCTAGTCAAGGGAGCGCAAAATCGCCATGTCGAAGAGCGACCGCGAGCACTATCAAGTGATCATCATCGGATCCGGGCCGGCCGGCTTCACCGCCGCCCTCTATGCCGCCCGGGCCAATCTCACCCCCCTCATTCTGGAGGGCAATCAACCCGGTGGCCAGCTCACCATCACCACCGACGTCGAGAACTATCCCGGTTTTCCGGAGGGCATCCTCGGCCCCGAGCTGATGGAGCGCATGCGCGAGCAGGTGAAGCGCTTCGGAACCCAGGTCAAGTTCGAGGCGGCGACCGCTGTCGACCTCAGCCAGCGCCCTTTCCGCGTCACCACCGACGACGGCGCCGAGTACACCGCCGGCTCGCTGATCATCGCCACCGGTGCCACCGCCAAGCTCCTCGGCCTGCCGGCCGAAGAGCACCTGATGGGCTATGGGGTCTCAGCCTGTGCCACCTGCGACGGCTTTTTCTTCAAGGACAAGGAGATCGTGATCGTCGGCGGCGGCGACAGCGCGATGGAGGAAGCCACCTTCCTCACCAAGTACGCCACCAAGGTCACCGTCATCCATCGCCGTGGCGAGCTGCGCGCTTCTAAGATCATGCAGGACCGGGCGCTGGCCAACGACAAGATCGAGTTCCTCTGGCATCACGAAGTGACCGATGTTCTCGGCAGCCGCGAAGACGGCGTCCATGCGGTGCGAGTGCGCGACACGCGCAACGGCGAAGAGCGCGACTTCCCCACCCAGGGCCTGTTCCTGGCCATCGGCCACAAGCCCAACACGGAGCTGTTCGAGAACACCCTCGAGCGCGACGACGTCGGCTACCTCAAGGTCGACGAGCCCTCGACCCGCACCAACGTCGAAGGGGTCTTCGCCTGCGGCGACGCCATGGATCCGATCTACCGCCAGGCGGTCACCGCCGCCGGCAGCGGTTGCCGCGCCGCCATCGACGCCGAACGCTGGCTCGAGGCCCAGGACTGATGACCGCCAAGACCCTCGGTGAGCTGCGCGCAACGGGCTACCAACCCCGCACCGTGAAAGCCGAGATGCGGGCCAACCTGCGCCGCAAGCTGGCCGCCGGCGAAACCCTCTTCCCGGGCATCCTGGGCTACGAGCGCACCGTCATTCCGGGGATCGTCAACGCCTTGCTGGCGGGCCACGATTTCATCCTTCTCGGACTCCGCGGCCAAGCCAAGACCAAAATCTTGCGCGCCCTGCCCAGCCTCCTCGACGACGCCGTGCCGGTGATCGCCGGCAGCGAGCTGCAGGAGGATCCGCTGGCGCCGATCTCGACCTGGGGCCACCGCCTGATCGCCGAGCACGGTGACGAGACGCCCATCGAGTGGCTCGAGCGCTCGGCGCGCTACAACGAAAAGCTGGCGACGCCGGACGTCTCCATCGCCGATCTGCTGGGCGACATCGACCCGATCAAGGCGGCGACCCGCAAGCTCACCTTCGCCGATCCGGAGGTCATTCACTTCGGCATCGTGCCGCGCACCAACCGCGGCATCTTCGCGATCAACGAGCTGCCCGACCTCGCCCCCCGCATTCAGGTCGGCCTGTTCAACATCCTCGAGGAGCGTGACCTCCAAATCCGCGGCTTTCCGGTGCGCATTCCCCTCGACCTCCTGATGGTGTTCTCGGCCAATCCCGAGGACTACACCAACCGCGGCAGCATCATCACGCCGCTCAAGGATCGCATCGCCTCGCAGATCTTGACCCACTACCCGCCAGATGTCGCTACCGCCATGGAGATCACCGCCGGCCAGGCGTGGACGGAACGCGAACGCCAGGACGGCGTCGTGATTCCGGACCTCTGCCGCCGCCTGGTCGAGGAGATCGCCGTCGCCGCCCGCGAGAGCGAGCTCATCGACCAGGCCTCGGGGGTCAGCGCGCGGGTTTCGATCTCGGCTCTCGAGCTGCTCGCTTCCAACCTCGAGCGCCGTGCCCTGGTCACCGGCGACCGCCCCACCCTGCCGCGGGTTTGCGACCTCCACATGCTCCTGCCGGCGATCACCGGCAAGGTCGAGATGGTCTACGAAGGCGAGCAGCAGGGCGCCGAGGTGGTGGTTCGAAAGCTCATCGGCCAGGCGGTCAAGACGGTCTTCCATGAGAGCTTTCCGGAGGTCGGTAAGGAGCTTGGTAGCGGCGGCGAGGACGACGATGGCCCTTATGCCGAGATCGTCTCCTGGTTCGCCGACGGCAACCAGATCGAGCTCTCCGACGAGGCGCCCTTCGCCGACTACGAAGCCGAGCTGGCGCGAGTGCCCGGGCTGGCCGCCCTCATCGCCGCCCAGGAGACTCGCGAAGAGCGCGCCTTCGCCGCCGAGATGGTGCTCGAAGGGCTGCACCAACACCTCAAGCTGGCGCGGGAAGACCTCGACAGCCGGGTGAGCTACAAGGAGATGGTCAAGTTCCAGCTCCTCAAGCCGCGCCGTGGCCGTGGCCGTGATCGCGGCGAGGTCAACTGACGGCGGCGACGCGCCGCCACCACCTCGGGACCGGCCCGACCGAGCCCGCGACAAGAACTGGAGGTAGGGAGATGCGACATCGCTATCGGCACCTCGATCCCGAGCTCCTGCGGGCTCTCCTCGAGGGTCTCGACCTCCTGCAGTTCTTCAATCAGCTCGTCCTCGCCGCCGGCGGCGACGTCGAGGAGGCGATGGACTGGATGCGCCAGCTCCAGGAGCAGGGCTACCTCGACGAGAATGTCGATCTCGAGGCTTTCTTCGACAGCCTCGAGAACCGCGAGATGATCGGCCGCGACGGCGAGGGCCGCATGCATTTGACGGCCGGCGGCGAGCGCCGCATCCGCCAGAGTGCCTTCGAGGAGATCTTCGCCGGCCTCGACCGCTCCGGCCCCGGCTACCACGCGGTGCGCTCCCCCGGCGAAGGCGTCGAGCGGCTGCCGGAAAGCCGCCGCTTCCGCTTCGGCGACGCCCTCCACCACCTCGATGGGCCACGCTCGCTGCAGAATGCCCTGCGCCGTACCGGCGGCGACCTGCACCTCGCCGAGGACGACCTCGAGGTCTTCGAGACCGAGCACCTGACCTCCTGCGCCACCATCGTCGCCATCGACATCAGCCACTCGATGATCCTCTACGGCGAGGACCGCATCACGCCGGCCAAGAAGGTCGCCCTCGCCCTCACCGAGCTGATCACCACCAAGTACCCGAAGGATCACCTCGGCGTCATCCTCTTCGGCGACCGCGCCGAGCCGGTGGAGCTCGGCGACCTGCCCTACATCGAAGCCGGGCCCTACCACACCAACACCCGCGAAGCCTTGCAGCTCGCCCGCGGCTTGCTGGCCCGCAAGAAGCAGCCCAACAAGCAGATCTTCCTGATCACCGACGGCAAACCTTCGGCGATCACCGAGGGCGGCCAGATCTTCAAAAACCCCTTCGGCCTCGACATGCGGATCGTCAACGCCACCCTCGAAGAAGCCGACCAGTGCCGCCGCCAGAAGGTCGTCATCACCACCTTCATGCTGGCCACCGACCCCATGCTGACGGAGTTCGTCGAGAAGCTCACCCAGATCAACCGCGGCCGGGCCTACTTCTCCTCGCCCTACGACCTCGGCGAGTTCATCATGGCGGATTACATCCGCAACCGCCGCCGACGACTGCGATAGCGCCCTATTTCAGGGGGACAAAGGCCCCCCTGAGAAGTTGACATCGTCCCTTGCCCGTGCTCGCATACTCGCGAAGATGATGGCAACGCTCCGCATCGGTCACGGTGCGCAAGCCGTCGAGGCCGCCTTGCTCGCCGCCCTCGACGCCCACGGTGAGGAAGCGCGGCGCGAGCCGACGCTGCTGGCGCGACCGGTTCGGGTGATCGTTCCGTCGCGCTCGCTGCGCCTGCACCTCTCCGCCCAGGTGGTCGCGGCGCCTCGCCGCCCGGCCCTCGGACTGCGAGTTCAGACCCTCTTCGCCACCGCCCTCGAGGTGCTCGAGCGCAGCGGCGACGAGGTTCCCCGGGGCGCCCTCCTCTTCGACCTTCTCACCCGCCGATTGGCGCGCGAGGAACCGCTCCTGGCACAGGTCCTCGACGACCTCGTGGACGGCTATCGCGGCGTCGCCGCCACCGTTCGCGATCTCCTCGACGCCGGCTTCGAGGCGGTTCACGGCGGTGCCGCCGAAGAGGCCCTCGGCAGTGCCGCGACGACGCGCCTCGGCATCGACCGCGGCCGAGCCCTGATTCGCATCGCCGGACACCTGCTGCAGGGCGCGGAAGCCCTCGGCCTCGGCCGCTCCGGACACCTGCTGGCTCGCGCCACGGAGCGTCTCGCCGCCGCACCCGAGCTGCTGCCGAGCCGCGCCGTCCACGTCCACGGCTTCGCCGATGCCACCGGCCGAGCGACGGACTTCCTCGAAGTCCTCCTGCGCCAGCCCCGCGCGTCCCTCTGGCTCGACCTGCCACCGGATCCGGCCACCCTCGAAGAGCCTGAGCCGAACCTCGAAGAGGCCTTCCCGAGTCGCCTGAGGGAGCGCCTGGGAAACGCCCCGGAGTCCAGCGAAGGAACCGCCGATCGTCCCCATCTGGAGCTCTTCGACGCCACCGCCCTGGACGCCGAGGTACGCGAGCTGGTGCGACGCATTCGCGACCTCCTCGCCGCCGGCGAATGCCCTGAAGGCATCGCGATCGTGGTCCGCAACGGCGACCTCTACCGCTTGCCCCTGCGCCGTCACCTGCGCGCCCTCGCGGTGCCCTTCTCGGGGCTCGATCTACCCGGCTCACTGACCCCCGACGGCCGCCGCCAGCGCGCCCTCGTCGACCTCCTGCGGCGCGGCACCGACCTGCCCGCCGATCGCTGGCTCGACGCCACCCTCGAGCTCGGCGATCGTCCCCTCAAGGCGCAGCGACGCATGGACCTGCGGCTGGCCTTCTTCGCCCTCGGCGCCGGCCGCCTGCGCGATATCGCCGAGCTCGAGATCGATCGCTACCTGCATGAAGATGCTTACGGCCTGCCCCTGCGTCAGGGCCTGCGACCGGGCGCGAGCCTCGAAGCCAAGGACGACGGCGAGGCACCGGACGGCACCGTCGGACCCTCACGGGCGGTGCGCCGGTGGGTTTCCGGCTTCCACCTGCGGGCCGCCATCGCCGCCGCCCGGGACCTCGGCGATCGCCTCGCCGAGTGGCCCGCCCGAGCACCCGCCGGGCGCCATCTGGGACGGCTCCAGAAAGTGCTCCGCGAGTCCCTCGGGTGGCGTCGCGACGCCACCTTGGAGCATCTCTGGTCGGAAGTACCGAACGAGCTGGTGCTGACCTTCGACGAGTTTCGAGCCCTCCTCGCGCCGCTCTACGAAGGCGGCGGCTACTCCGCCTTGGGCGGCAGCGGCGGCGGCGTCCAGGTGCTCACCGTCACCGAGGCCCGCGGTCGCACCTTCGAGCACCTTTTCGTGGCCGGCCTCAACCGTGGCGTTTTTCCGCGCACGGTGCGCGAAGACCCTCTGCTTCCGGACGACCTGCGCACCACCCTGCAAGGGGTCTTGCCGGACATTCCACTCAAGGGGCGAGGCTTCGAAGAGGAGCGCTACCTGTTCGCCCAGCTCCTTTCGGCGAGCCCGCGGGTCACCCTCTCCTGGACCGCCACCGGTGCCGACGATCGCGCCCTGGCACGGTCGCCGCTGGTCGAGCGCCTGCTGGCTCGCTGGGGCTCGACGGCGCCCCGAGTAGCGCGCGCCGACGGCCTCTTCACCATGCCCGGGTTCGCCGCCCGCGAGCCGACCCTGCGACCGGCCCGGGAGCACACCATCCTCGCCGCCCTGCATGGCAGCCGGGAGAGCTTCCGGCGGCTGCTGCCGGTGACCATGGCCGAAAGCCGCCAGGGGTGGAGCGCCCATCTCGCGGAGCCCAGCACCGACGCCTGGGCAGCGGCCCGTTTCGCCATCCTGCAAGAGCTCGACCCGGACCGCCGCAGCGCTACCGGCCGCAGCGTGCGGTCGAGCCTCGGTCCCTACTTCGGGTTCATCGGCCGTCGCCGGCCGGGAGGCGGCGACGATCCCCGCCGCGAGGTCTTGCCGGTGACCACCCTCGAAGGTATTGCGTCGTGCCCTTGGCAGGTTTTCCTCGAGCGCCTGCTGCGGGTCGAGCCGACGCCGGATCCGATCCAGTCGCTGCCCGATATCGATCCCCTGATCCTCGGCAACGTGGTGCATCGCGTCCTCGAGGCGATCGTCCAGCGGGCCGCCCCTCGGTTGCCCGCGAGCCTCGCCACCAGCCGCCCGGAGGATGCCTTTCTGGTCCCCTGGCCGGACGACGGCACGGTCAGCGAGATCCTGGCCGAGGAAAGTGAGCGGCTGGTCGAGGAGGATGGCGTCGCCCTGCGCGGCATGGCCCGCGCCCTCGCCGCCCGCGCCCGGCCGTTGCTCGACGAGGTCGCGGCCAGCGAGTGGGCGGAGCCGGTTCTCACCCTCGGGCCGGAGATCGCCGGCGAGATCCGCCTCCCGGACGACTCCGGCGGTGAGCGCACGGTGCGCTTCAAGGCCGATCGCCTCGACCCCGGCGACGGCGGCCGCTGGCGCCTGACCGACTACAAGACCGGTCGCCCGATCTCCGAAGCCAAGCAGGACAAGACCCGGCGGCGCCACTTTCTCGATCAGATCAGCGCCGGGCGGCGCCTGCAGGGCGTCGCCTACGCGCTCGCCGGCGGCGCCGGTCGTTACTTCTTTCTGCGCCCCGGGGTGGTCGCCCGGGAGTTCCTGGTCGCCGCCGGTGACGAGGCGATGGAAGAGGCCTTCGGCCACGCCGTGCGAACCGCCCTCGCCGCCTGGGATGCGGGCAGCTTCTTTCCGCGGGTGGTCGACCCGGAAGGCCGCAAGGAGCCCATCCTCTGCTCTTTCTGCTCCGTCGCCGAAGCCTGTCTGCGCGGCGATTCCGGCGCCCGCATGCGACTCCACGAGTGGGCCGAGGGGGAGCGCCGCGATCTGCGCCCCGCGGAGCGGGCGTTGGTCGACCTGTGGGACCTCGCCGAGCCGGCGCGACGGCGGGTGGAGGGAGGATGAGCCGCGAGCGACGCCAGGCCGACGCCGACGCCCGCCGCACCGCCCAGCGGGAGTTCGTCCAGCCGCTGGTGCTGGAGGCCGGCGCCGGAACCGGCAAGACCACCACCTTGGTGGCGCGCATTCTCTCCTGGTGTCTCGGCCCCGGCTGGGAGCGCAGCGCCGCGAGCCAGCCCGATGAGGGACCCGAGCGCTGCGCCCGCCGAGTGTTGAGCCGGATCGTGGCCATCACCTTCACCGAGGCCGCCGCCGCCGAGATGGCGACGCGAGTGAGTCGCCACCTCGCCGACCTCGCCAGCGGTCACCCGCCCCCATCCTGGCTGTGGGCCGAGCCCCTGCCCGAGGCGGTGACGCTGCGCGCCCGCGCCGGTCACCTCCTCGCCGCCCTCGATCACCTGGTCGTACAGACCTTCCACGCCTTCTGCCGCGGCCTGCTCGCCGATCATCCGCTGGAAGCCGGCATCCACCCGGAGCTGACCGTCGATGCCGACGGCGCGGTGCTCGACGAGGTGGTGCGGGAGACCCTCGAAGCGGCCCTGCCGACGGCCTACGGCGAGCCCGGCATCGACGCTTACCTCGAGCTCGCCAGCCAGGGATACGGTCCCTCCCGTCTGCTCGAGGCCGTCCTCCAGCTCGCCACCGAGGGATGCCCGGCGGCGGCCTTCGACGACGACCCCCTCGGTCCGACCGCCGTCTCGGCCTTCCTCGAGCGCCTGCTGGCGGCGGTGCGGCAGCAGCTCGCCGCGATGGGCGAGGCCTTCGACCGAGTGGCCGCGGGTCGAATCAAAAACGCCCTCGCGTTGCGCACCGGTTTGCAGGCGGTGGCCGAGCAGCTCGCCGCCACCATGGCCTCGCCGGAGATCGTCGGCAGCGCCTTCGAGGTGGTGGTCCAGTACCTCCACCAGGAGCTCCCGGAGCGGCTCGTCAACCACCTGAAGAAGTGGAGCAAGGGTCGCTTCTCGAGCTCCGAAGAGCAGATCTTCGAGGACCGTGAAGACGCCGTCCGCGACAGCTCGACCCGCCTCTACGGCATGCTCTCGCACCTCGGCAAGGTCGATCCCCGGCTGCTGCGCACCGCCCGAGAGGCCATCGCACCACTCCTCGCCAAGGTCGAGGCCGAGCTGCAGCGGCGCGGCGTGCTCACCTTCCAGGACCTGCTGGTCACCGCGGGTCGCTTGCTGCGCGAGCGCCCCGGGGTTTGCACCCGGCGCCGCCGGGCGATCGACCAGCTACTGGTCGACGAGTTCCAGGACACCGACCCCTGGCAGTGCGAGATCGTCCGACTGCTGGCCCTCACCGGCCCCGAGGAGGAACGCCCGGGCCTCTTCCTGGTGGGCGATCCGAAGCAGTCCATCTATGGCTGGCGCAGCGCCGACCTGGCGGCCTATGACGAGTTCGTCGAGCAGGTCGTAGCGGCCGGCGGAGAGCGCCGCAGCCTGGTCGAGAACTTCCGCTCGGTGCCCGCGATCCTCGACGAGGTGACGCGGGTGATCGCTCCTGTGATGCTGCCGGCGCGCGGCCTGCAGCCGCCCTACGAAGAGCTCCTCCCGTGCTCCGATCGGGCCGCCGCCGCGGCCTTCGAGGCCGGCGACCGGCGCGCCATCGAGTACTGGGTGAGCTGGGCCCCGGAGAGCGACGGCGGCCAACGCCCGAGCACCCTGCAGGCCGCCCAGCTCGAAGCCGAAGCGATGGCCCGCGACATCCTGCTCCTGCACGAGCGGGAAGCGGTGCCGTGGAGCGCCATCGGCATTCTTCTGCGCAGCACCGGAGACCTCGACCTCTACCTCGAAGCCTTGCGCCGATTGCGGGTGCCTTTCGCCGTCGGCCGCGACAAACAGTACTATCGCCGGCGCGAGATCATCGAGGCGGCCGCGCTGGTGCGCACCATCCTCGATCCAGGAGACCATCTCGCCCTCTTGACGGTGCTGCGGTCGGCCTTCGTCGGCGCTCCCGATGCGGCCTTGGTGCCCCTCTGGCGGCGCGAATTTCCGCGCTTGATGACCGAGCTCACGGGCCACCGGCCGGAACCCCTCGAGGCCCTCGGCCAGGCCGTCTCGGGCGCCGTCGCGGCGCTGCCCGGGGATGTCCCGGGCCTCGACCGCATCGCCGGCTGGGAAGCTTCCCTGCTGGCCTTCGTCGAGCACGTCGCGGTGGCTCGCGAAGCCTTCGAGGCGATGCCGGCGGACCTCTTCGTCGAAACCCTGCAGCGTCTCTTCCTGGTCGAGGTCAGCGAGTCGGCGCGCTACCTAGGCCCCTACCGCTTGGCCAATCTCGAGCGCTTCTTCCAAAGCCTCCTCGACACCCTCGAAGCCGGCGGCGGCAACGCCACGGCCTTGCTCCGTATGCTGCGCACCAGCATCGCCGAAGCGATCGAGGCGGAAGAAGCCCGCCCCGAAGACGGTCAGGAAGACGCGGTTCAGGTGATGACCATTCACACCGCCAAAGGCCTCGACTTCGAGCACGTCTATGTCGCCCAGCTCCACAAGCGCTCGGGCGGCGACTTTGGTCCGACCAGCGAGTCGGAACGCCTCGCCGAGGGCTGGGAGTACCGCCTGCTGGGAGCCCCCAGTCTGGGATGGGACCGGGTCGTCGAGCGCCGCGAAGCGGTCGAGGCGGCGGAGCGGGTTCGCACCCTCTACGTCGCCATGACGCGCGCCAAGGACCGCCTCGTGCTGGCCGGAGCCTGGCCCGAGAGCCCGCGGCCGCAGGCGGTAGAGCGCGCCAACAGTCACCTCGATCTGCTCGCCTGGCGCTCCGGCGGGCCGCCACCCCTCGACTCCCTGTGGCCGACCGGCGAGGCCGCTCCGGACGCCGACGGTGTTCTCTGGCGCGCCCCCGCTTTGGCGACCGTTGAGGAGGCCTCCGAGGCCACCTGGATCGGCGCCCCGGGAGAGGGTGACGAGCCCACCGTGCCGGGCCCCCAGGCGGTGCGAGCGCTCGCCGAGGAGCTGCGGCGGCGCAGCCGACAAGCGACCGAACGCATGGCGCGACCGCTCTCTCTGGCGGTCTCCGAAGAGTCCCACGAAGAGCTGCGCGAACAGCTCGTCGCGCAGCGCCTCGAAAGCACCACCGGCGAACCCTCGACGGGTGCCGGGATGGCCTTCGGCGACGCCATCCATCGAGCCCTCGAAGAGCTCGACCCGAAAGCGCCCCGGGGGCCCGAGGTCGATCGCCTCCTGGCGGCGATTCCGGAGCTCGGCGAGGCCGGTCGCAAGCTGCTGAACCGGTTCCTCGACGGCCCTCTCGGCGAGCGGTTTCGGGACCTCGCACCGCACGTTCTGGCGCGCGAGCTGCCGCTCCTGTTGCCGCCGTCGGGCGAAGCTCTGGCCTTTCGCGCCGGCGCCCTCGACCTCCTCTATCGGGATCCCGAATCAGGCCAACTGGTGGTGGTCGACTTCAAAACCGACGAGCTGGCCACCAAGGCCGACCTGCCGGCCCGTGCCGAGGCCTACGGCCACCAGGTGGAGCTCTATCGCCGGGCGGTTCGCGAGGCCCTCGACGAAAGCTCCGAGCCACGGGTCGAGCTGTGGTTTCTGAGCCACGATCACATCGTCGAGCCCGGCGCCTCGCAACCCATGCCACCGCCGGAGGGCCGTGGGCCGCAACAGCAATCGCTGTTCCCCGAGCTCGACGACTGATCGCCAACCGACCGTAACGCCAGGTCTTTACCTCGGTGCGACTGGCTCTTCGAGGTGCTGCGTCAGGAACACACCGAGCGCGCCGTAGACTTCTTGCGACTCGGGTGAGTGAAGTTCCACCATGAAGTCAAGGTGCGACATTCCCTCGTAGACGTTCAAGTCGGCTATGACGCCAGCAGCGCGTAGCTTGCGGTGCACGCGTGCCGTATGGCTTAGAAAAAGATCTCGGGTCCCGGTGACGAGATAGGTCGGCGGGAACCCCTCGAATTCGCCGTAGACGGGCGAGATCAGCGGAGTTCTCAGGTCACGGCCGCCAGCATAGAGCTTCGCTGCTTCTGCCAAGATTCCGTCGTAGGTCACGAGCATTCGATCGATGCCCTCGTTGATGAATTGACTGTCGCCTGTTTTGGTGAGGTCGGCCCAAGGTGATCCGGCCCAGAGCGCGCCCGGCAAATCTAGGCCGAGATCTTGGAGCTCTTGGGTAACCGCCAGAACCAGCCCACCGCCGGCCGACGAACCGCCGAGTGCTAACGAAGAAGCCTTCCGATCCTTGAGGAGAGATCGCCAGACGGCAATGACGTCGTCGAGGGCTGCCGGAAATGGATGAGCCGGCGGCATTCGATAGTCGATCGACAAGACCGGCATCTTCGAGTAACGCGCGATCATGATGGCTTCGCTCGCCCCGGCAACACCGCTGCCGAATACATAGGCGCCGCCATGGAGATGCACGAAGAGGCGATTCTTGTTCGCCGGATCGACCGTGGGCGGCGTTACCGTTCGAACGGTAACACCAGCGATTTCATCCTCTGAGATCGTGGTCGACCAGGCTTTGGCGAAGGCTCGAGTCCTGTCGCCACTGCTGTCGCTGGCTTGGTCGAGCAGCCTAGCCCAATCCTCAGCTGTGGCCGGAGCGTCTCGGACGTGCCCAGCAACGTCTGGCGGCGGGACTCGCATGAGCGACCCTCTCAGGGCGTCGCTCGCGCCGGCTGGAACCGGCAAGGCCCGAGGACCGATGGTCCACGGCATGGGCGCAGCGGTCGCCTGGGGCACAGCTTCCTGGGCTCGAATCGCTCCGGTTGCCGAGAGGAGCGAGCAAGCGAGGACCAGAACGACTGATTTCGTCATGACTATCTCCCGGATTGTCCTGTCAAGGATGAGCCGCCCAGCAGATTCAAGTGGCATATCGGTGTGCGCCCATCGAACCTAGAAAGCGAGCTTCTCGACAAGGTGAGGGCTCGAGGAGGCGCTTTCGGGAGGAGGCGAGCTCGCTCGTGGCCAGAAGGTTGGCGAATGGGGGCAGATCCACGGCAGCCAAGTCTCTAGTCGCGTCGTACGACCGTATAGAGGGCAGGATCCGGCACCACACCCTCAACCGTTGGTAGTCCAGCCTCCTGCCGCATCTTTTTTGTGGCCGCTGTGTAGGCCTCGGCGTTTTCCCACTTCGCGACGTTGATGAGGCGATACCTCGCGTCCGCAACCAGCGACTGATGAAGCGCTGTCGACACGTAGCCCGGCTGCGTCTGCAGATAATCCCGAGCCTGCTCCCACATCGCGATCGCCTCCTCGAGCTTGCCAGCAGGCACCTCGAACGGGTTGATCAAGATGACCACGGTCTCTTCCTGCCCCTCTCCGAGGCTCGCGCCTGCGCCGAGGAGCACCCCGGCAACTACAATCAGAACCATCACCTTCGTCAATCTCATCTCCTAGTCCTCAAAGTTTTGTTCCACCCCGACGTGTAGCCGGTGAAGGTCCGACCGCACCCCGCCCTCCGGCAGTCGTGTCATCGCGGCTCCAGTACTCGCCATGCCGATCAGGCAAAGCGCACTAACTCAGTGCAGCGCCTGTGTCATCCGGCCGTAAGTTGCCGCTTGCGTGGTTGCCATCAGGTTCCACTCCCGGTTATTCGAGGCGCTCGCAGAGCGTCACCATGACGCGCCTCGCGCTCTCGAGGTCTCGTGGGTTGATGCCCTCGGCGAGCTCGTTCGACCAACGAACCTGCTCTTCCATGATTTCGCCGTAGACCTTCCTGCCGCGCTGCGTGAGCCTGACCAGGCGAGCCCGCTGGTGATCGGGATTGTCGCTGAGAGCGAGGAGTCCCTGATCCACCAGAGAGTTGACGATTCGTTGCACCGCTTGGCGGGTGAGGCCCATGTTCCGTGCGATCTGCGCAACATGCAGCGAGCGGTCCGCTCTGGCGATCGCACCGAGTACTTTCCAGCGGGCGCTAGAGAGCCCCCAGGGTTTGGTCAGCTCGTCACCCGCCGAGGCGAGCAATCCATTGAATTCGAACGCCTGCAGAATGAGCAGAGTGACAGCTTCTCCGCTCGCGCTTCGATCTCGGCAGGTCATAGTGTAATCATGTTGTCATATTGACATCATATTGTCAATCTGAGCGACTATCTTGTCAGTGACCAATTTCGCAGCCGTAGGATCCCGAAGTCCGAACCGCTGCACACCCCTGGCAGATGAGCTCGGCCTCCATGCCTCATCGAATTTGCTATTTGATATAAATTACTAGTCAATAAAGCGAATTCACCGGCCGCCGATTCGGCCCCAGGAAGGCCGCGGCGGCCTCGGAGAAGTGGGCGTGCCGGAGGCTGCGCCCTTCTCCTCTCCTTCCACAGGTCTCATCCTTCCTAGGAGCCTGCCATGAGAAGAGCACTGTCCCTGTCGATTCTCCTCCCGCTGACCCTGGTTCTGCCGACCGCCGCCACCGGCCCGGTCAACAGCTTCGACGTCGCCTGGATGCTGTCCGAGGATCCGGGCATCGGCTTCGAGGGCTCGCCGACCTACTGCGATCTCGACGGCGACGGGCAAGACGAAGCGGTGATCGCCGTCGGCTCCGGCGCCGCGCCCTTCCCCCTCGACCCCGCCTACATCGAAGTCGTGGACCCGCGCTCCGGCAACCGTCTGTGGCGCGCAGCCCAAGGCAACTCGGGCTTCGCCGCCCCCCTCTGCCGAGACGTCGATCACGACGGCATCCTGGACGTCTTGACCGCCGGTCGCTTCGGCGACATCCGGGCCCTTTCGGGAGTCGACGGCACTGTCCTGTGGTCTTTCAATGACCTCAACCCGGGCATCATCGACGACGATGCCAACACCTACAGCCCGGTGTCCGCACCGCAGCGGCCCGAGGTGGTATTCGTGACCACCGGCGGCGGCGTCGATCAGGGTCAGAACCCACGCAATCCCGGAGCCTTGCTCGCCCTCGACCTGGACGGCCGCCTGCTGGCGCGCTGGGACGAGCCCAACCAGGCCGAGATCTACACCTCTCCCGCCCTGTTGGCCTTCGGCCGTCGCCACCGCAATATCCTGCTGGTTCTCGGCTCCGGTGGCGAAACCCTGCCGGGCAGCCTCCACTTCCTGGTCTACAACACCGTCTTCAAGCGCTTCATCCCCTACGCCCGAGTCCCCTCGTCATGCGACACCGGAGGCTTCGTCGCGAGTCCCGTCCTGGGCGACATCACCGGCGACCGCTTTGGTATTCCGGAGGTCGTCGCGGCCGAGTTCTGCGGCTCCGTCGCCGCCTACGACCTCCTCGGCAGGGAGCTCTGGCGCCGGGCGACGACCTGGCCCTATGTCATTGCCAACCCGCTCCTCAGCGACCTCGATGCGGACGGCACCTTCGACGTCGCGGTCTGCAGCATCGCCGTCAACCCCAGCCTGCCGGACACCTTCGGTGAGCTCGATGGCCGCCTCGAGACCTATGCGGGAGCGAGCGGTGCCGATCTCTGGTCGACTCCGTTGAAGCTGCCGGCTTTCTCGACGCCGGCCGCCGCCGATGTCGATGGCGACGGTATCGAAGACCTCTGGGTCCCCACCCAGCACTTCTTCCTGCCCAGCGAATTGACCGTCTACTCCGGCGCCACTGGCAGCGAGCTGGTCGCCTATGGCAGCGTCAGCTGGGCCGGCTCGCCGGTTCTCGGCGATGCCGACGGCGATGGTGCCATCGATATCCTGGTGATGGATGCTCCGCCAGTCTTCGCACCGCCTTTCCCGCCGGTCAACAGCATCCTGCTCAACCTTCCGGGCGTGGCCTATGACCCGACGGCTTCCTGGAGCGGCTTCCGGGGCCCCGACCACGACGGCTTTCGCCGCTAGCAGGCTGCTGAAAAACTCATCGGCAACCTGCTTCCGGGCCCGAAAGGGCCCGGCGGTGGCGTAGCCGCCGCGCCCCTCTCGGAAAAAACAGCTAGCAGCGTTGGAAAAGTCGCGAAGCGGACTTTTCCAGCAGTCTGCTAGCAACCTGCTAGAAGTCGAAGAGGGCGTCGAAGGCGGAGCGAGCGTCATCCGGCTTGCGCTCGGGCTCGCGCGCGAACTCGACCACCAGCTTGGGACGGAAGTGCTCGCAATCGTTGGCGGCGCGCTTGCGACGCACCGGCTCGCCGATCTCGGCGCGGCACTCGAAGCGCGCCGCGGTGTCGAAGTGGGAGCAGTTGACACAGGCGTGGAGGGCAGCACCGCAGGCGCACTCGAGACCGATCACGATGTCCCCCTGATCGGCGCCCTCCTGACCGCAGTCAGCGCACCGAAAGACCGACTTCTGCGGCTTTCCCAAGCCGCGACCGCGCGGACCTTCCGGCCGGGACGGCCGCGGCCCGGATCGCGACCGTGGCGGCCGCTCACCATCGTCCTGATAACCCCTCTGTCGGTACTTGCGGTCGGACATCTGCAGCTCCTCTCCTAACGGATCGCGGCGGGCCCCAACGCGGGTCCGCCCTCCGATTATCCCCTCACTCCCCTGTGACGACCTCGAAATCGGCGATCACCGGCAGGTGATCACTCGCCACTTTCGAAACCTGCAGCCGGCAACGGCGCGCCTGCACCAGCTCGAGGCGGCCGCGATAGTAGATCCGATCCAGGCCCCCGGATGGGGAAAAGGACGGATAGGTCCTGATCGGCCCACGCAAGCTGCGGCGCTCCGTGGCACTGACGAAGCTGAGACGCTCTTCGAGAACCGGCCCCTGACGGGATCGCCAGTCGTTGAAGTCTCCTGCCACCACGCAGGGCGCACCGTCGCGCAGGCGAGCCAGCTCCCGGCTTCGCATCAAGATCTCGAGCTGCCGCCGGCGCTCGCTCGCGGACAGGCCGAGATGGAGGTTGAAGACCGCGATCTCACCCCGGCCCTGCCCCAACTCCAGGCGGGTGTACTGACATCCGCGGCGTTTGCGGCGCCCGATGGTCAAGTCGATATTGCGGTCACCCGCGATCGGCAAGCGACTGAGAGTGGCGTTGCCGTAACGACCCTGCCGCAGGCTGACGTTGTGGCCGATGGCGACAGACTCGTATCCCAGGCCGTCGGCCAGCTCACGCCCGAGATCGAGACGTCGCGAGCGCGGCGCGTCATCGTCGACCTCCTGGAGCAAGGCGACATCCGGATCGTGATGGCGCAGGATGCGCTGAATCCGATCGAGTCGGAACCTGCGGTCGACCCCGATCGCGCGATGGATGTTGTAGGTCAGGATGCGCAGTCGCAACGGCGCCTACCGGACAGCTCGCAGCTCACGGCCAAAGGGCAGCAGGGACAACGGAATCAGCTTGATGTGCTGGATCGAGAACGGAATTCCCACCACCGTGATCGCCAACACCACCGCCGACACCAGGTGGGCGAGAGCGATTTCCCAGCCGAACAGCAGGATCCAGAGGACGTTGAAGACCACCCGACCCACACTATTGGCGCCCTCTCTCTCCAAAACCACTTTGCCGAACGGCCAGAGGGTCGCGAAGCCCAGCTTCACGGCCTGGATTCCAAACGGGATTCCGATCAAGGTGAGGCAGAGGACCAAACCACCGAAGACGTAGCCCAGCCCGGCGATCAGGCCACCGAAGATCAACCACAGGACGTTGCCGAGGAATTGCAGAATTCTCATCGCCGGAATTCTAGCCCGACCGAGCACCGCAGACGGGCGAATGTCACACACTCCTGGCCCCAGAAAGGCGAAAGCCACCTCGGTGAGGTGGCTCTCTAGGCTGAACTGGAGACCCGCGGTCTAAAGCGGCTTCCCGGTGACTCGGTGGATCACCGGAGGTGAGCTTTCCTACAGGGATGGGGAAAAACAGCAGGATTGTCTGAGGATTGGGGGTGACGGTGGTCTCCCAAAGCCAACCCTCGCCGATCAGGAGCGAGGATGCGTTCGGCAGAAAAAGCTGTCGGCGGCGTTGGCTTCGAAACAGTCATAACGTTCAACTCGTTCACGAGGATATTCGCGGAAAAACCGTTTGTCAAGCACCCAATGCCATAAAACCTTGTTTCTTTGCCCTGCTTCTGACAAGATCTTGAACGATGAGGCAGCCAGAAACATCCAAAACATCCATTCTGAAAGCCAGAAAATCGGTCAAATCGTCCACTCTGCCGGTCAAGCCATCGTGAAGACGAGCCTCTCCCCGCGCGATCTGGCGCACGCTATTGGGGTCAGCGAATCGTCGATCAAGCGCTGGACCGACGACGGCCTCATCGAAGCTACCCGCACCGCTGGCGGCCATCGCCGAATCCCGATTCCAGAGGCGATCCGGTTCATCCGCCAGACCGGCACCGAAGTCGCACGCCCCCAGCTCCTCGGCCTCGAGGAGCTGCCCACGGCCTCGGCGGCGAACGGCGACGAGCCGGTCGACGACCAGCTTTTTCACTACCTCTACTCAGGCCAGGCGAATCAGGCCAAGGGCCAGCTGGTCTCCCTCTACCTCGAGGGCCAGTCCATCGCTCAGATCATCGACGGCCCCGTCAAGCGCGCCATGGATCGGATCGGCGAGCTCTGGCAGCACGCCGAAACCGGCGTCTACGTCGAGCATCGGGCGACCGAAATCATCACCCAGGGCATTCACCTGCTGCGATCCCTGCTCCCGGAGCCCTCCTCCGACGCCATGGCCGCCATCGGTGGAACCCCCTCCGGCGATCCCTACATGATCCCTTCCCTGGCGGTGGCGACGCTCCTCAAGGCGGCCGGTTTTCAAGCCATCAACCTGGGCCCCGACACGCCCGCTTCGGCTCTGATCGAAGCGGTCAAGGACGTCGATCCCAAGCTGGTCTGGATCAGCATCAGCTTCTTCGAAGAGGATCAACACGTCACGAGGGAGCTCGCCATCCTCAACCAGGAGCTGGCGGCGCGCGGCACCCTGCTGTTGATCGGCGGAGCGAAGAGCGACCGCATCACGTTGCCGACGGCCCCCAACGTTTTCCATGGCCAGTCGATGGGCGAGCTCGCCGCTTTCGCGCGCGGAGTCGCTCTGCCGTGAGCCCCTTGGGCAGCGCTGCCCTGGTCTTGGTGGTTTCGCTGGTCGCCCTCTGGCTCCTCAGCCTGCGGCTGCGCAACGTCGCCATTATCGATCTCTTCTGGGGCTTCGGCTTTGTCCTCTGCGCCTGGGTTTACCACTCCCACCACCCGGTTCTCGACCTGCGTCAGGGATGCCAGCTGGCGCTGGTCACGCTCTGGGGCCTCCGCCTCAGCCTCTATTTGACCTGGAGAAACCACGGCAAGGGAGAGGATCGCCGCTATGCGGCGATGCGCCAGGCCGTCGGACCGAGCTTCCAGTACCGCAGTCTGATCACCGTCTTCGGATTGCAAGGCGGACTGATCCTGCTGATCTCGGCGCCCCTTCTGCTGGTGCAGACGGCCAATCCTTCCGCCTGGGCCTGGAGCGACACCTTGGCCATCGTCGCCTGGCTCATCGGCTTCTTCTTCGAGGCCGTCGGCGATTGGCAGCTGGCTCGCTTCAAGGCCGATCCGGCCAACCGTGGACGGGTCCTCGACCGCGGCGTCTGGGCCCTCACCCGCCACCCCAACTATTTCGGCGATGCCATGATCTGGTGCGGTCTCTTCCTCTTCGCCATCGCGTTGCCCGGCGGCTGGCGGACGGTGTTCGCGCCCGTCGTCATGACCTTCTTCCTGTTACGCGTCTCGGGCGTCGCTTTGCTCGAGAAGGACATCGCCGAACGCCGCCCCGAGTACCGCGCCTACATCGAGTCCACCAGCGCTTTCATTCCCTGGTTCCCGCGCCGCCGAGATTCCCGCCAGACGTGAGAGTCGCCATCGTCGGTGGCGGCATCTCGGGACTGATGGCCGCTCACCTGCTCACCCGGCGTTGCGACGTGCGGGTCTACGAGGCGGCCGCGCCGGGCGGCCACAGCGAGACCGTCGACGTCGAGGAGGGCGATCGGCGTATCCCGGTGGATCTCGGCTTCATCGTCTACAACGAACAGAACTACCCGCTCTTCACCCGCCTGCTGCGCGAGCTGGACGTCGCCACCGAAGGCAGCGAGATGAGCCTCAGCGTGCAGTCACCGCACCTCGATCTGGAATGGAACGGATCGACCGTCCGCCAGGCCTTCGGCCAGCTTCGCAACCTCTGGCGCCCGTCCCACTACGGCATGCTCCTCGACATCCTGCGCTTTCACCGCCGAGCCCCGCGGTTGCTCGCCGAAAGTGGCGGCGAGAGCCTTGGCGAGACGATGGCCCGAGAGGGCTTCGCGGCTCCCTTCCTGGAGCGCTACCTCTATCCCATGACCGCCGCCGTCTGGTCAACGCCACCGGGCGAGATGGCCTCCTTCCCCACCGGCACCTTGCTGCGCTTCCTCGACAACCACGGCATGCTGCAGGTCGAAGGCCGACCGCCCTGGCGCACCATCACGGGCGGCTCCCGCCAGTATGTCGCCGCCCTCCTCGCCGGTCTCGAAGGCCGAGTGCTGCGCGACACGCCGGTCGAGTCCGTACGGCGCTTCGCCGATCGCGTCGAGGTGCGCGCCGCCGGCCGTGAAACGGAAGCCTTCGACCAGGTGGTGCTGGCCCTGCACAGCGACCAAGCCCTCATCCTTTTGGCCGATCCCAGCGAACAGGAAAGAGAGATCCTGAAAGCGCTGCGCTATCGTTCCAACGACGTCGTCTTTCACACCGACCGAAATCTCCTACCGCAGCGCAGGCGGCTCTGGGCGAGCTGGAACGTGCGGGTGCCCGAGGATCTCTCGAGCGGTGTGCGGGTGACCTACTGGATGAATCGACTACAGAACATCGTCAGCCCGAAGGACTACTGCGTCACCCTCAACCAACGGGACGCCATCGACCCGAGCACGATCCTCGAGCAGCGCGATTATTCCCACCCGCAATTCGATCGCGCCGCCCTGGCGGCCCAGCGACGATGGGACGAGATCAGCGGTCACCATCGAACTCATTACTGCGGCGCCTACTGGGGCTACGGCTTTCACGAGGACGGCGTGCGCAGTGCCGTACGCGTCGCTCGCCGGCTGGGAGTCGAGTGGTGACGGCTTCCCCGGCGCCTGCCAGTGCCATCTACGAGGGCCGACTGGCACATCACCGGTTCCTTCCCGTCGAGCATCGTTTCGACTACCCCCTCTACCTCCTCTACCTCGATCTCGATGAGCTCCCGGAGCTCTTCGCCGATTCCTGGCTGTGGTCCGCTCGGCGGCCGGCCCTCGGATGGTTTCGCCGCGCCGACTATCTCGGGCCGACGACGTTGGATCTGGCCACGGCAGTACGCCAGTTGGTCGACTCGCGCCGCTCTTCGGCATCCGGGCCGGTGCGCATCCTCACCCATGCTCGCACCTGGGGGCACTGCTTCAATCCGGTGTCCTTCTACTATTGCTTCGACGACGCCGCCGCGCCAACGCCCCACCACATCGTCGCCGAAGTCAACAACACGCCGTGGAATCAGCGCCACGCCTACGTGCTGACCGCTGCCGAGGGGAATGGTCCGGCGCCCCCCACCGGCGAGGTCACCTTCGAGCTCGCCAAAGAGTTCCACGTTTCGCCCTTCATGCCGATGGACCACACCTATCGCTGGCGCTTCGCATCGCCGGGCCAGCACCTGGCGGTCACGATGGAGAACTTCGACCCGCGGGGCGACAGGATCTTCGCCGCCCGCCTCCGCCTCGAGCGTCGCGAGCTCACTCCGGCGACCCTCCGTCGAGTGCTCTGGCGCTATCCCGCGATGACCCTGCGGATCGCTTTCTGGATCTATTGGCAGGCACTGCGACTGAAGCGCAAGCGTGTTCCCTTCCACCCCCATCCGGAAACTGCCGAAGGAGAGCCATGAGCCTGTCCGATCATCCCAGCCGCCCCCTGCGGTCGCGGCTGGCGAGCCGTGCGAGCGCCCTACGGCGGCCCGTGCTGCGCAAGCTCGAAACCCTGCGCGGCGGCCTCCTCGAGCTGCGCGACGCCTTTGGTCAGCACTCCTTCGGCGAATCCTGCCCGAGCCGCGCCGAGATCCCCCAGGCGCGCCTCGAAGTGCACCACCAGAGCTTCTACTCGAAGGTCGCCTTCGGAGGCACCATCGGCGCCGCCGAGGCCTACATGGACGGCCTGTGGACGGTCGACGACCTCACCGCCCTGGTTCGCCTGCTGGTGCGCAATCGTGACGCCATGGAGCGCCTCGAAGGCGGCTGGGGCCGGCTGATGGCTCCGCTGCACCGCGCCTACCATGCCTGGCGCAGCAACACCCGCCGTGGTAGCTCGAAGAACATCCGGGAGCACTACGACCTCGGCAACGAGTTCTTCGCCCTGTTCCTCGACGACACCATGACCTACTCCTGTGCCCTCTTCGAACCGCCGGAGATCTCCCTCGCCGACGCCTCGCGCGCCAAGATCGACCGCCTGTGCCGCAAGCTCGACCTCGGTCCCGACGATCACCTGCTCGAGATCGGCACCGGTTGGGGAGCCCTCGCCGTTCACGCCGCCGCAACCTACGGCTGCCGGGTCACCACCACCACCCTGTCGCCAGCCCAAGCGACCAAGGCGCGGCAGCGCATCGCCGCCGCCGGCCTGGCGGACCGCATCACCGTCCTCGAGACCGACTATCGCGACCTCGAGGGCCGTTACGACAAGCTGGTGTCGGTCGAGATGATCGAAGCCGTCGGCCACGAGTTCTTCGACACCTTCTTCGCCAAGTGCTCCGCCTTGCTGGCTCCCGATGGTTTGATGGCGCTGCAGGCGATCACCATCGCCGACCGCTTCTACGAGCAGGCGAAGCGCTCCGTGGACTTCATTCAGCGCTATATCTTCCCCGGCGGAGCGATCCCGTCGGTCACCGCCATGACCCGCTCCGTCGCCGCCGTGACGGACCTCACGCCGGTGCACCTCGAAGACATCTCTCCGCACTACGCCCGTACCTTGCAGAGCTGGCGGGAGCGCTTCTTCGGTCGCCTCGAAGAGGTGCGTGCGCTAGGGTTTTCGGAGCGCTTCATCCGCATGTGGGAGTTCTACTTCTGCTACTGCGAGGGCGGCTACCGGGAACGCTCCATCGGCAATGTCCAGTGGATCCTCGCCAAGCCCGACAACCGCCGTCCACCGATCCTCGGGAGCCTTTCCGGATGACCCCACGCAACGCCCTCCTCGCCCTCTTCGCCACCTTCTTCGTGGCCATGCTGGCGGTGACCGTCCACGCCAGTCTGGACCGCAGTGTGCTCCTCGCCGCCGGCGAGATCTGGGCCGATCCCTGGGGCAAGGCGACCCTCTTCGACACCTACTTCGCCTTTCTCACCTGCTACCTCTGGATGGCCTATCGCGAGCCCGGTTGGGGGCGCCGCGTGCTCTGGCTGCTGCTGGTGCTGACCCTCGGGACCTTCGCCATCTCGGCCTACACCATTCGCGCCTTGCTCCAGCTACCGCCGGATGCTTCCCTCGGACAGCTCCTCGAGCGCCCGGCGCGGAGCCGTTGACCATGGCCAGCCTGCTCGCTCCCGTGCTCGGCCTGCTCGAGGCCGACCGCCTGCCGGACTCGGCGATTCGGTTCGGCATTCGACGACTGCTGGCGGCGCGCCTGCGGCGCGAGCATCGCCGCGCCGGGTCGGCCGCCGCCGAGGCCTTCGCCGCCGAGCTCGAGTCGGGTCCCATCGCCCTCGAAACGCAAGACGCCAACCGTCAGCACTACGAAGTTCCAACGGAGTTCTTCCGCGCCGTTCTCGGCCCCCACCTCAAGTACAGCTCGGCGCTCTGGCCCGACGGTGTCGCCGACCTGGGAGGCGCCGAGCAGGCCATGCTCGAGGAAACCTTCGAGCGCGCCGACCTGCGCGATGGTCAGCGCATCCTGGAGCTCGGCTGCGGCTGGGGCTCCCTGACCCTCTACATGGCCCAACGCCTGCCCGGCGCCCGTATCCTGGCGATCTCGAACTCCGCCAGCCAGCAGGACTACATCCGCCAGCGGGCCGAGGAGCTCGGACTCCGCAACCTCGAGCTGCGGCGAGCCGACATGAACCACTTCGACCCCGGCGCCGACGGCCCGCCCTTCGACCGCGTGGTCTCGGTCGAGATGTTCGAGCACATGCGGAACTATCGCGAGCTGTTTCGGCGCATCTCGAGCTGGGTGACGCCGAGCGGCAGGCTCTTCGTCCACGTCTTCTGCCACCGCGAGCTGGCCTATCCCTTCGAGGACCATGACGACAGCGACTGGATGGCTCGCCACTTCTTCTCCGGCGGGCTGATGCCGTCCGCCGACCTGCTCATGCGTTTCGACGACCGCTGGAGCCTGGACGAGCGCTGGTTGATCAACGGCCGCCACTACCAGAAGACCTCGGAGGCCTGGCTCGCCAATCTCGATGGTCAGCGGGATCGCGTGCGCCCAATCCTCGAGCAGGTCTATGGCCGCGATCAAGCGCTTCGCTGGTGGGTCCGCTGGCGGGTCTTCTTCCTCGCCTGCGCCGAGCTCTTCGGCTACCGCCAGGGTCGCGAGTGGATGGTGGCCCATTACCGCTTCGCGCCTCGCGCGGCCTAGCTCGCCAGCCCTCACGGCCGCGGCGGCGCCAACCACCCTCGATCCGCGATGAGCAACCTGGTCAACGGCCTCTCGGTCCAGCTTGGCTGGTGGGTCAGCATTCTGGCCGCCGTCGCCGGACATCCCGAGATCGGACCCCCGGTGGTCCTGATCCTGATCGCCCTCCACCTGGTGAAGACTGGAGACAAACGTCGCGAGCTGGCCACCGTCGCAGTCCTCGGGTTGGTCGGAACGGCCGCCGACACGCTGCAGATGAAGCTCGGTTTGTTGACCTTCGTCACGCCGACGGAAGTCCTCTGCCCGCTCTGGATCACGGCCCTTTGGCTACACTTTGCGATCACCCCCCGGGCCAGCCTCGCCTTCCTGCGCCGGCGCCCCCTCCTCGCCGCCGGCCTCGGATCCCTCGCCGGACCCGCCGCCTACTTCGCCGGCTCCCGTCTCGGCGCCGTCAGCTTCGCTCCGCAGGCCGCCTGGAGCCTGCTCTCGCTGGCCCTGGTCTGGGCCCTGGTACTACCAGCGATGATGTGGTTTTCCTGGCGTGGCTCGGCCGACGCCGCCGAGTAGCGCGGCGCCCCTCTACCTCTCCGAGCCGGGAGGGCGATCGCCGAGGAGCGAGCTGAGACCGCCCTTCACCAGACCCGAGGCGGTGTCGACCACGGTCTTCTGGGCGCCGCGGATGAGGTCCGTCGGAGGAATCTCCCGCACCGCATCGAGAACCCCTTCCCGCACCCGCTCGCGAATCTTGTCGCCGAGCTCGTCGCCGGCGACGGTGAGCCGCTCGGCGAGCCGCTTCTCGAGCTCCGGGAGCATCTTGTTGCGCAAGAAGGCGCGCAGCAAGAGCAGAGTCAGAAGGCTCGACAGCACGGCCGTCGCCAGAATCGTGATCGCCAGCGGAAGCAGCTCCATGGAGCAAGCCTATCAGGCACCGGACCGCTGTTCGGACGGCCCCGGGCGGCCTCAGGCGGCGCCGAAGACGAAGAATAGCTGTCCCAGGCCGGCGAGCAGGCCGAGGGCGGCGCCGAGCAGGATGAGCTTGAGCTCGTCCTCCTGAAAGCAGGGCCTGAGAAGGTCTTGGAATTCGTCCGGTGGCAGCGACTCCATGCGCTCCCGCAGCAGATCCTCCACCACCTTGGCGCGCTCCTCGTTGAATCCGACATCGGCGAAGGGCGCTTCCGAGACCTCGACCGCCAGCTCACCGACGGCCTGGCGCAGGCGGGCATAGCCCTCGGTGCCGACGGCGAGCTGGGCCAGCGGCCCAACGGAGCTCTCCACCAGCGGCTTGAGATGACGCCGGACCATCTCGCGCGCCCGTTCCGAGCGCGGGCCGGTCATCAGACTGTGAACCAGATGCTGGACGGTGAGGATCTCGCGCGTCACCAGCCGGCACCAGACCGCCGCCACCTCCTGCTGCCGGCGCAGGAACAGCCCCTGCAGAGTCCACGGACCAAGGGCGACCGGATGGAGCGGACGAAAGATCAGGTTGAGGGCGATCCAGTTGGTTGCCCAGCCCACCAGGAGGCCGAACACCGGCAGAGTCCAGCCGCGACCGTAGGCCCACCAGACGGCCAGCTGTACCAACCCGAAGAGAAAACCGAAGTACAGACCCGAGCGCACGATGAAGCGAAACTCCCGGGCTCCGCTCTCCAGGAACAGCCGGTTGAGAAGGGCCTTGTCTTCGACCAGGCGACTGACGATCATGTGCTTGAAGTCGAGCAGGTCTTCGATCTGCTCGCCGATCTCCTCCACCAGGGGACCGACTTGGCGCCGCAGGCTCTGGCGAGAGCGCTCGTAGACGCCCTCCTTGACCAGGCCGGGCAGGTTCTCCCACAGCACGGCGTTGCGCTCCAGCATCACCGCGTCGGTGTACTCGTCCATCCGCGGTTCGGCATAGCGCAGGATCTGCTGCGCCAGCGCTTCCGGCTCCATCTGCTCGAACAGCTCCGGCAGCGACCCGAGACGGGACATGGTGGAGTCGACGAAGGTCGACGCCATCTTGCGGGCCTTCGACGGAATGATCCCCTGCCACCCGAAAATCGGTCGCAGCCCGATGAACTCGAGCGGCTGAAAGGTCAGCTTGACCGCCAGCCAGTTGGTCCACCAGCCGACCAAGCCGGCCACGACCGGGATGCTGACCAGGCGCCAGAAGTCGGGATTCTTGAAGACGGTCTCGAGCATGACGGTGAAGCGGGCGGCGCTATCCTACTGCGAATCAACTTGTTGCAGTTGTCTATTGGTCTTCCTTATTTTTATGCATTAACGTAATGACGCAATGAAGAGACCCCCTGCCACCTTTGCCGACTCGTCCCACCACGCTCGCCCGACCGCCCTCACCGAGGAGCCAACCCCGGGCCTGATGATTCCTCGAACCGGTGATGCCGTGGTCACCGTCGCCGCCGCGACCGGTCGCATAGTGTCCGCCAGCGAAGGTCTCCATGCACTGCTCGGGTATCGGCCCGCGGACGTCCGGGGCCGCAGCTTCTCGCGGCTCTTTCCTCGCCTGCCGGGCCCTTTCGACGACAGCGTCACCACGGCCTTCCGCTCCACCCTGACCCAGGCCTTCCGACACCGGGACGGCGGGGTGGTCGCCTGCGACCTCTCCGTTTCGGCCGCCGACGAGGCCGACGACCGCCAGCTCCTGATCGTCCTTCGACCGGCCGACCACGATGCCACCGAGACTGCCGCCGCGGCACCGTCGGCGCCCGCCATTCGCGACGCCCTCACCGGCCTGGTGTCGCAACAGCCCTTCCACAACCGCCTCGCCGAGTTGGTGCGCTGTGGCTGGAAATTCGTCGTCGCGCTGGCCGATGTCGACGGCCTGCGCAGGATCAACCGCAGCCACGGCCAGATCGGCGGCGACCTCGTCCTGGGAGCCTTCGGGCACCTCGTGGCCCGCCACCTCGGCCCGCGCGACATCGCCGGCCGCATCGGCGACGATGAGATCGCCATCCTCTACCCCCGCCTTCCCCTCGATGCTGCCGCCCGGCGCGCCGAGGGGCTGCGGCAGCGCCTCGCGGAGACTCCCCTCGAAGGTCCCGACGGTAGCTGCCTGAGGGTGACCGCGAGTTTCGGCCTGGCCTGCTTCCGCAACGGTCAGGAGGGCTCGCAGGTCCTCAGCGAAGCCGGCGAAGCGCTCGAGGCCGCCAAGCATCAGGGCGGCAACCTGGTGGGCCTGCTCGCCAACCTGGCACCGGCCCCGATGGCGCCGGATCTGCAGCCGCCGGACGCGCCCTCCGAGCACCCGACCTGAAACACCGTCGACCGTCACCGCGAGCTGTGGTAGACAGGTCTCGTGCAGGCCTCCCCTTCCGCCTCGCCCCCGCCAGCGATCGATCGCCGGCGTTTCGGCCAGTTGCGCCGATTCCTCATTCGCACCTTCGCCCAGGCCCTGTGGCACGACCTGCTGCTCAACCGGCCGCTGCTGCGCCGCCTGCGCAGCGCGCCCATGCCGCGCTGGATCGAGGTCACCCGTCGGTATCGCCGGCTGGCGATCGAGATGGGTGGCGTGCTGATCAAGATCGGCCAATTCCTGAGCACCCGGGTCGACCTGCTGCCGCCGGAGATCACCCACGAGCTCGCCGGCCTCCAGGACGAGGTTCCGCCCGAGGACCTGGCAGACATCGAGGCCACCATCGCCGCCGAGTTCGACCGTCCTCGCGAGGCGGTCTTTCCCGAGTTCGCCGAAGCCCCCCTCGGCGCCGCCTCCCTCGCCCAAGTGCACGCGGCGCGTCTCGCCGACGGCCAGTCGGTGGTGGTCAAAGTCCTACGACCGCGAATCGAGACCCTGGTCGAGACCGACCTCGCGGCCCTCGCCCTCGCCACCCGCTGGCTCAAGGTCTCCCGGCGGGTACGGCGGCGCGTCGACCTCGACCGGCTGTGCGACGAGATCGCCCGCACCACCCGCGCCGAGCTCGACTTGCTCGCCGAAGGCCGCAGCACCGAGCGCTTCGGGGAGGCCTTCGCCGACGACTCCTCGATCGCGGTTCCCGCCATTCACTGGCCGGCCTCGACGCGCCGCGTGCTGGTTCTCGAGCGCATCGATGGCCTGAAGATCGACGATCGGCAGGGCCTGCTGGACGCCGGCATCGATCCGGCGGCGGTCGCCCGGCGTCTCTATCGCTGCTACATGGAGCAGATCTTCGATCATCACTTCGTGCACGCCGATCCCCATCCCGGGAACCTCTTCGTGCGCCCCCGAGGCGAGGGCGAATTCGAGATCGTCTTTCTCGACTTCGGGATGACCTCCACCGTCCCGGAGCGCCTGCGACAGGCCTTGCGGGAGTACATCATCGCGCTGGCCACCCAGGATGCCCGCCGCATGGTGCAGTCGTACCGACAGGTGGGTGTGCTGCTGCCGGGAGCCGACCTCGAACGCCTCGAGCGCCTCCACGAGGAGCTCTTCGAGCGCCTGTGGGGAATCAAGGCCGGCAGCCTCCGCGACACCGCCTTCGAAGAGGCCGGCTACTTCTTCGAGCACTACCGCGACCTGCTGTTCGAGATGCCCTTCCAGATCCAGGTCGATCTGATCTTCGTGTCGCGCGGGGTCAGTTTGCTCGCCGGCGTGGTCACCGGCCTCGATCCGGACATCGATCCCTGGGCCGAGACCATCCCCTTCGCCGAGCGCCTCGCCACCCGCGAGCTGCTCCACGGCCTGCGCGGCCTGGTGACCTCCCTGCCGCGCCAGCTGCGGCGGGTGGCCGAAGTCCCGCCCCGCCTCGATCGCTTGCTGAGGAAGATCGAGAGTGCCAGCGACAGGACGCCTCCCAAGGGCCTCTCCCCGGCCACCGTTTCCTGGTCCCTGGTGGCCGCCGCGCTGATCATCTCGGCGCAGATCGCCCGCGTCCACCAGGACGGCAGCTGGCCCTGGCTGCTGGCGGCCGCGGTGATCGCCTTCCTCGCCGCGCGCCGCGGCCGCTGAGCCCTCGCCGCGCACCGGCGCCGCGGACAGGTTGAATTTCTCTGCGGTTGTGAAACCCTTGGCGCCAAGCCTCAGTGCCCGACCGGCCTGCCACGGGCCGCCTTCAAAAGGACGTTCCCATGACCATCTCCCGAGAACAGATCGCATCCACAATCCAGTCCTACTACCAGGCCTGGGGCACCGGCGACCCGCAGCAGGTGGCGGCCTTCTTCACCGCCGACTGCGTCTTCGAGGACCTCGCCTTCGCCGCCCGCTTCGAAGGCCACGCAGGAGTGCGCCAGTTCGTCGAGATCACCTTCGCCGGCGTGCCGGACTTCAGTATTACCCCCACCGCCGTAGTGGTCGACGAGGGACAAGCGGCGGCGGCCTGGACGATGACCGGCACCCACGCCGGGGATCTGCCGGGCCTGCCCGCCACCAGCAAGCCCTTCACGGTCCGGGCCAGCTCGATCATCGAGCTCCAGGACGACCGCATCCGAAGGATCGTCGACTACTGGAGCCCGCTCGACTTCATGCGCCAGGTCGGACTGGCGAAATAGCTCCCGGCGAGCCCGCGATCATGCCGCGGGCTCGCTAGCAGGCTGCTGAAAAAGTCCGCTTCGCGACTTTTCCAACGCTGCTAGCTGTTTGTTTCAGGGGGCTGAGCGCCCCCTCGCCCGAGAAAATGCGATTTTTCGGGCTCACCCCGTCTCACGGCTTCGCCGCCGGGCCCTCTCGGGCCCGGAAGCAGGCTGCCGATGAGTTTTTCAGCAACCTGCTAGCGGGTTCATCCGCTTCAGGGCGTGATCACCAGGCCCCGGGCCTGCTTCTGCAGCAGCCCCATCCGTCCCTGATCGAGGAGCTGGAGGTGACGCAACTCGTAGGGCGGACGCAATCCGCTTCCCGCCATCAGAGCAGCGTCGAAGCGCAGCTCGACGGAGCCAACCCCCGGCTCCAGCCAAGCCGCGCCGTGGCCCGCCGCGAAGGGCATCAGCTCGCCTCCGGCGCCGCTGCCATAGAGCACCCCGCGCAGCTCATAGCGTCCCGGTGCCGCGGTTTCGACACCCACGGCCAGGGTGAGAGCGCCGCTCTTGGCGAGCTCGCCGCCAGCGCTGCCGGAGAGCCGAGCCGTCGCCCCCGAAACTCCGAAGGCCGTGCGCACGGAGCGCACCACCTTCGTCCCGTCGAGCTCACCGGCGGCATTGAGGTGCAGCTCCCAGAGACCGGCCTCGGCGTCACCGTCGAGATCGGCGCCAACCCGCCAGATGCCGCGACCGGCCATCACGACCTCGACGCCACGGGTTCTACCGCTGGGAGCGACCAGCCAACCCTCGGCGGAGAGAGCCTCGATGCCGGCCCGCGAGAAGCTCAGCTCGGCGGCCAGAGGGTCGCCCGCCAAGTAGGCACTGCGCGTCGCCTGGAGGTCGAGGGCGAGGTCACTGCCGGCATCGAGAACGTGCAGCAGATAGCGGCCGGCATCAGGATCTCGGACGGAGAGCTGGAGGGCTCCGGCTCCGACCTCGGGCCGCAAGCGGAAGGCGATGGTGCCGGCGGCAAAGGGGATCCCCGCCGCGCGTAGCTGGCGATCCGAAACCAAGCCTTCGATGGCGGCCGCGCCATCGAGGGCCGGACGGCCCACCGGTCGTACGCCGATCTGCTCCGTCATCAGCGAGCCCCCGCCTTCCGAGCCGATCGGATTGAGGCGCACCACGGCTCCCGGAGCCAGGGTATAGATGGTCACGCCGCGGGCCAGCTCGTCGGCCGCGACCTGCACCCGGTACTCGCGACTGGACGCGCGATGGGGAACCTCCGCCGTCAGCGCGTGGCGCGGCGAAAGCGGCCAGCTGAAGGTCACCGCGTTCCGACTGGTGGCGCCGCCGGGAACCGGAGCCCGCGCCGCCAGCGTCGCGGGCACCAGATCTCCCGCTTGCGGGCCGAGGAGGGCGACGTCGACGCCCTCGGCGAAGGCGCCGGCGGACAGCATCGAGAAGAGACTGAACAGGAGAAGAAACCGCCAGATCTTGGTTTTCATGAGCGCCATCTCCTAGAGGTCGTTGCGCAAAATGACGTCGAGGCCGAAGCAGCGCCGACGGCTCTGATTGTGGCTCAGCGGTTCGCGGCCATTGGTGCGACTGGTGTCGTAGAACCACAGCGAACCGGCTCCGGCCTGGCTGGTGCACTCGAGGAAGCCGTCGGAGCAACCGTCGAGCCAGGCCTGAGTGATCTCGAGACCGAGGTTGAGGCTGTAGCCGCCGCAGTAGCTGTCCGGATCCCAGATGGCCGTTTCGACATCGCTGCCGACGACGTTGTAGAAACCCTTCGGCAAGCCCGGCCGGCCGGCCGTGCCGTAGAGCCAGTTGGCGTTGTAGTAGGCCATCCAGCCTTCCTGCTGCATACGCACCGCGTCGCTGCCGTAACCCAACAGCCAGCCGAGAGATTGCTCGAAGACGTTGCCGCTGATCACCGCGTCGGCCAACGGCGTCCCCAGACTCGACGGCGCCAGCGCGTTGACCCACCGAACCGCCGAGATGATGGTCGGGTAACGACTGTCCCAGGTCGGGTTGGAGAGGATCCAACGCATCACGTTGCCGCCGTTCGAGTGGGTGATGACCACCAGGTCGTCGATTCCCCGCGCGGTGATGAAGCCATGGAGCTGGTCCGCCAGGCAGCCGGCCGCCCGGGAATCCCACATGTACTGCTCGAAGTCACAGTTGATGACCACGAAGTCGGCACTGTCCGGCAACCCCTGCCGAACCGAATCGACGAACGAGCGGGTCCAGTAATCGTTCAGTGCATCGGTCTGTTTGCCGGTGCCGTGAACGAAGGCGACTCCGGTGTCGGCGGCCGCGGCACCCGCCGCCAGCCAGAGTGTGAGCACGATCAAACCTCTCCAGCGCATTCGAGTTCCTCCTCGAAACCGTTGATTCGTCGGGAGATGGAGAGATCGAGCGCGCGCAACACGAGCTGCTTCGCGGCAGCGACTCGCCGCCCCCTTGGCGACATGCATGAATACCTACATTTCAGTCCTTCTAACTAATTATAACTGCAACAATCATCAAAACATGGATCGCGAGCGATTCTTCGATCGAATCGGCGTCCTCCCAGTCGAAGCCCCTACCAATCGAACTCGACATCGGAGATGCCATGCTCGACTCACCCCGCCGCGATGCCCTCACCCTCGACCTCATCGATCGCCTGGATCGCATCCTCCATCGTCATGTCGAGCCCTGGCCGGACGAGCTTCAGCGGCTCTACGGACGCCCTCTGCGCCACGGCGTGGCGGGCGTCGGCGTGCTCGCCGTCGGGCACTTCCGCACTCCCTGCGACGAGCGCCGGCGACGCTTCGCGGAGCGCGCCCGCGCCATCCTTCGGCGGATGGCGCGGCTCCTCGAAGGCGCCTGCGAGCGGGGTCTCTTCGAGGGCCCCGAGATGCGCCACCTCTCGGGCCTGCAGAGCGCCCTCCATGCCGCCTTCGGAGGCACCGCGGAGGATCGCTCCGGAAGCGTTTCCACGGTGCCAACGGCGGTATAGACTGCTCCCCAGCCAGGAGCCTCCTTGCCTCACCCCGACTCCCCCAACGCCCTCGTCGCCTGCCGCAACCTGAGCAAGGTCTTCCGTGAGGGCGACAACCAGCGCGAGGTCTTGGCGGGCATCGATCTCGAGGTCGAAGCGGGCGAGATGGTCGCGATCCTGGGGCGTAGCGGCTGCGGCAAATCGACTTTGCTCAACCTGATCGGTGGTCTCGACCAGCCCTCCGCCGGCGAGGTCTGGGTGGCGGGTCAGTCGATCGGAGCCCTCGACGAGGCCCGACGCACCCTCTACCGGCGCCACCAGGTCGGCTTCGTCTTCCAGTTCTTCAACCTGATCCCCACCCTCACCGCCGAGGAGAACCTTTGGCTGCCCCTCGAGCTCCGCGGCACGGCCCGTTCCGAGCAGCGCCACCGAGCCGCTGGCCTGCTCGAGCGGGTCGGCCTCGGCGACCGCGCCGGGACCTTCCCGGACCGCCTCTCCGGTGGCGAGCGGCAACGCCTGGCGGTGGCCCGGGGCTTGATTCACGATCCGATTCTGGTGCTCGCCGATGAGCCCACCGGCAACCTCGATCCGGAGACCGGGACCCACATTCTGGACCTGATGGTGGAGCTGACGCGCCAGCGCGGCAAGACCTTGCTGGTCGCCACCCACAGTGACGCGGTGGCTCAGCGGAGCGACCGCATCCTGCAGTTCCGCGATGGCGAGTTGCTCGCCCGCGGGGCGCCTTGAGCTGGTCCACGCGCGTCGCCCTGCGCGGCGTTCGGCGTCATCCCGTCCTCGCCGCCCTGGCGGTGGTTGGCGTCGCCCTCGGGGTCGCGGTGACGGTTGCCATCGACCTCGCCAACGACACCGCCCTGCGCGCCTTCGAGCGCGCCACCGACGCGGTGATGGGACGTGCCACCCATCGCATCGTCGGAGGACCCTCGGGCCTGCCGGACGCCCTCTTCACCGAGCTGATCGCCGCCGGCTACGGCGGACGAGCAGCCCCGATCGTCGAAGCCACCGTCGAGCTCGCGAGTCCGGCCCGCGGGACCTGGAGGCTGCTTGGCGTCGATGCCTTCTCGGAGGGCCCGTTCCGCCCCTACCTCGCCGTTGGCGGCAGCTCCCGGGTCGATCTGGCGGCGCTCCTCGGTCGGCCGGCAACGGCGGTGATGGCACAGGGCCCGGCGGCCAATCACGGCCTCGAGATCGGCTCGCGGTTGTCGCTCCAGCGGGGCGACGACCAGATCGAGATCGAGATCATCGGCCTGATCGAGCCGCGGGACGAGGTCCAAAAGCAAGGCCTGGCGGACCTCTTGCTCGCCGATATCGCGACCGCTCAGGAAGTCCTCGGCCGCCAAGGCCGCCTGTCCCGCATCGATCTCAACCTCGAGGAGGCGGAAGTGGAGGCGCTGCGCAGCTCCCTGGACCCCGCCTATCAGCTCGTCAGTGCCTCCGCCGGCCGCAACAGCGCCCGCGCCATGACCCGTGGATTTCGCATCAACCTGCGCGCTTTGAGCCTCCTCGCCCTGCTCTGCGGCATCTTCCTGATCTACAGCACGATCTCGTTTTCAGTGGTCCGGCGGCGCCCCCAGATCGGCACCCTGCGCGCCCTCGGAGTGGATCGCCGCCAAGTCCTCGGCCTGGTGCTCGGGGAGGCCCTGGTGATCGCTCTCCTCGGCACCGTCCTCGGCCTGTGCCTAGCTCTGCTTCTGAGCAACGGCCTCCTCGCCCTGATCACCCGCACCCTCAACGATCTCTACCTGCGGGTCACGCCGACGGTCGATGACTGGCGGGCCTGGCCGCTGGCACGGGGCGCCCTCCTGGGAATCGTCGCCACCCTGGTCGCCGCCGGCGCCCCGGCCCTCGAGGCGACTCGGGTCCCGCCGCGGGCGGCGCGCCAGCGATCGCTGATCGAGAGTCGCTATCGCGAAGCCTCCGGCCGGAGAATCCTCGCCGCGCTG
Source organism: Acidobacteriota bacterium (assembly GCA_039028635.1). Classification (NCBI taxonomy): domain Bacteria; kingdom Pseudomonadati; phylum Acidobacteriota; species Acidobacteriota bacterium. The sequence continues at coordinate 61,434 of JBCCHV010000016.1, read as the reverse complement.
GCGGCGGCCGCCCTCGGCGCCTGGCTGCTCGGCCGCAGCGGGGACCTCGAATGGGCCTTCGCCGGCTTCTTCGCTGTCGTCGTCGCTGCCGCCCTGCTCACCCCTTCCGCGACGCTCTTGCTGATGGCGTCGCTCCGGCCCCTCGTCGGTCGGGCCTTCGGGGGCCTCGGACGGATGGCCGTCGGCGGAGTCGTCAACTCCCTCAGCCGTACCGCCGTCGCCATCGCCGCCCTGGTCATCGCCGTCGCCATGACCGTTGGCGTGGCCACCATGATCAACAGCTTTCGCACCACCCTGATCGACTGGCTCAACGTCACCCTGCAGTCCGACTTCTACCTTGCGCCACCGGGGCGATCATCGGTCGGTTTCGACGCCTCGTGGATCGACGAGGCTGCAGCCTTGCCGGAGGTCGCCGACGTGGCCGGCATCCGGCAGGTGGAGCTGCCTCGGGCCGAGGGTGTCGACCGCCTGCTAGTGACCGATCCGGGAGAACGGGGGTTCGAGCTCCTGCCAGAGTTTCCCGACACCGCCTGGGACGAGCTCGCCGCCGGTTCGGTGCTGGTGACCGAGCCCTTCTACCGCCATCGCAGGATCGGCCGCGGCGCGACCGTGACGCTGGCCACCGACCGCGGTCCCGAGGCCTTCACCATCGCCGGCGTCGTCTACAGCTACGCCTCCGATCAGGGCGAGGTGATCATGGCCCGACCGATCTTCGAGCGCTTCTTCGACGACCGCCGACGCAACGGTCTCGCGGTCCGGGCGCGGCGCGGCGCCGACCTCGCGGCCCTCGAAGAGCGCCTCACCACCGCCTTCGCCGATCGTCTCGACGTGCAGTCGCAACATTCCCTGCGCAGCGCCTCGCTGGTGATCTTCGATCGCACCTTCCGAATCACCGGGGTGCTGCGCTGGCTGACCGGCATCGTGGCCTTCCTGGGTGTTTTGAGTGCTCTGATGGCGCTGCAGCTCGAGCGCCAGCGGGAGATCGCGATCCTCCGCGCCACCGGCCTAACCCCCGGCCAGGTCTGGCGCCTGATCGCCGGCGAAACAGCCCTCACCGGCTTCGCCGCAGGTCTCCTCTCGCTGCCCCTTGGCGCCCTCCTCGCCACCTTGATGGTGTCGGTCATCAACCTGCGCTCCTTCGGCTGGAGCCTGCGCCTCGACTTCTCGCCGCAGGTTTTCGCCGAGGGCCTCCTCCTCGCCCTCGTCGCCGCCGTGCTGGCCGGCATCTATCCGGCCCTTCGCATGTCGCGCACCCCTCCGGTCGTCGGATTGCGAGAAGAATGAAACGCCACGTCGCCCTCGCCCTGGCACTCGCCGTCGCCACCATGGCAGCCGGCTGCCGGAAACCGGCCGACTCCTCCGACGAGTCCTCGGTGACGGCGATTCTCGGCGGCACCGCCGCCGAGGGTTTCGCCCGCGCCGTCGAGCCCCGAAGCTTCCGTTTCCCCGCCGACCATGGACCCCATCCCGACTTTCGCAACGAGTGGTGGTACTTCACCGGCCACCTGAAAGACTCGTCGGCGAATCACTACGGCTATCAGTTGACCTTCTTCCGCAATCGCCTGCTGGCGCCTGGCGAGGCTCCGGCGCGCAGCTCCCCTTGGGCCACGGAGCAAGCCTTCCTGGCCCATTTCGCCGTCTCCGACGCCACCGGCCGAAACTTTCGCTCCTTCGAGCGCTGGAATCGCGGCGCCTTGGGTCTCGCCGGCGCCCGCAGCGAGCCGAGCTTGCGGGTTTGGCTCGCCGATTGGGAGCTTCGCGACGACGGCGCCGGAGGCTTCGAGATCACGGCACGCGCTGGCGACCGGGCACTGCAGCTTCAGCTCACCCCGCGCCGCTCCCCGATTCTGCAAGGCGACGGCGGCCTGAGCCGCAAGGGGCGAGAGCCGGGCAACGCCTCCTACTACTACTCGATGCCGCGGCTGGCAAGCCGCGGCAGTCTCGAGATCGGCGGCCGCGAGCTCACCGTCGAGGGCCAGAGCTGGCTCGACCGTGAGTGGAGCACGAGTGTCCTCGAGACCGGTCAGGTCGGCTGGGACTGGTTCTCGATCAGCCTGTCGAACGGCACCGACCTGATGTTCTTCCGCCTGCGCCGGAACGATGGCCGCATCGACACCAACAGCTCCGGCAGCCTGGCTCCGGCCGACGGCCCGGTGCGTCCGTTGAAAGTGGATGACGTGACCCTGCGCGAGCGCCGCTACTGGACCAGCGACAGGACCGGCGCGCGATACCCGGTGGCCTGGACCCTCGAGCTTCCCGATCTGGCCCTGTGGCTCGAGGTCGAGCCCCTCCTCGATGGTCAGGAGCTCGCCCACTCGTTTCGCTACTGGGAGGGCGCCGTGCGCGTTACCGGTGAGCAGGCCGGCGAGCCCGTCTCCGGCGAGGGCTATGTCGAGCTCACCGGCTACGATCGCTAGCGGGTTCCAAGAGGCCGCGGAGCGCCCCAATCACTGGCTGCGGGCAGCCAGAGCCGATCTCAATTCCCGGGTCAGGCGTTCGCGATCGAGCAGTTCTTCCAGGGTGGCGCGCCCGAGGAGGCGCCAAGCGGTGAGTGAGTCGCCCGTGGCACCCTGCTCAAGCAGCTCCCGATAGGTCGTCATCGCCACCCTGCGAGCCTCGCCCAAACGACGACGCGCCGCCAAGGCAATGGTCAGATCGAGCCCGACGAGGGCTGCATCGAGGGCGAAGCCCTGGCCCTCGAAGAGCTGCCGAGCTCCCTCCAAGGGCGCGACGGGATCGTCCGCGACCAATCCCTCCAGCCAGAGGCGGCGCCCGCGCAGCGCCGGCCGAGAGCCGGCCTCACCGAGCAAAGCCATCACCTGGCGGGCCTCCCGGCGTCGGTCGAGGCGAGCCAGAGCGAAGGACAGATTGTGAGCGATCCAGTCCTGGCTGGCGCCATCGTCGAGCTCGGCCGCCCGGCGCAGGACCGGCACCGCCGCAGCGGGCCGGCCAAGGGCCTCGAAAATCGTCGAACGGGTCAACAATGCCTCGACCAGGGCTGGCCGGTTCCGCCGTCGCTGATGAACCGCGATCACCGCCCGAGAGAGCTCTAGGGCGGCCTCGAATTGCCGCAGATCGCGCTGCAGAGAAACCTCCAGAGCGGCAACCTTGGTCTCTTCCGGAGAACCCGGCGTTCCGAGGGACAGAAACAGGTGAGCCCGGAAGAAACACTCCTCCGATGCCGCCAGCCGACCGCCGACCCGACGAGCATTGCCAAGCATCGCCTCGGCCCAGCCCTGCAGGTCGCGGATCGTCGGTCCACCGAGGCGACGGGGGTCGAGGACCGAGCTCACCAACCGTCCGATCTCGGCGAGCTCGACGGCCCGTGCAGGATCTTCGAAGACCAGCGCCCGGGATTGCGCCAGGGCCAATCTGACCAGCCCGACGCTGCCCCAGGCAGGCTCGCTTTCGAGCAGCCGCGGGCGCTCCCGGGGCGGCAGCTCCACGAGCCGCCTCAGCCGCTCTGCGAGGCTATTGGCGGTGGGCTCGTCGGGCTCGGCCGCAAGCTGTCTCGACCCGTGGCCGAGCCAGGCCACGAAGCCTTCGAGATCCCTTCGCGAGACGATGAGCTCGGTTCCGTCCCGGCGCCGGATCCGAACCCTGTCCTCCCCTTCGAGGTGAAAGCCAATCCCCTCGCCTCCCCGCCAATGCTCTGCCGGCCGTCGCGTGCTCAACTCACCTCCTCGATCGTCGCGCCTCCGGATCATAGACTCATCGTCAGCCACCTCCGTTGGGATCGATCATTCCTCCCCCACTGTCCTCCCCGGACTGCTCCCCCTCGTTGGCGGCCATCCAATCGGACACGATCTCGCGGAGGCGCTCCCACCAAGACGCTTCGTGGTCCGGCGACGCTGCCAACGCGAGCGGCGACGAGACCAGCAAGAGAGCCAGCAGAAGGGCCATCGAGCGCTTTTTCATGACAACTCCTTTCCCTTTGCACAGATTTAGGACATTGCAATGGGATACAAGATGTCATGTTTCGAGAACTCGCAAGGCAGGAACTGGCGGCGTCGAAGCACCGGAGATGGACTCTCGTCAGACCATCGCCGAGAGCTGGACGCCGCTCGCGGGACCTGCCGCGAGACGCGATGGAGATTTCTCGCAATCCCCCGCCGAATCTTCGGGACGACGGCGGGAGAAGCCGGCCCGACATCCGCCTCGCTGCGGGTGAAAGGGAGCCGGCGGGGTCGCGGCCTTCCGCCTCGGCGGTTCCCGTCATAGGATCCTTGCCGCCGAAACCCATGCCGGATCATCACCCCGAGCGCGATCACTCGTCAGGAGAGCCTCATGGCCAGCAACCGATACGTTCTCGCCCTTCTTGTGGCGTTCTTCGCCTTCCTCGCCAACCCCGTCCCAGGGCAGGAGGGGCCGGAGGAAGTCACCGAACCGCGTCCCGAGGTAGCCTCCCCGCGAGCGACTCTCACCACCTTCCTCAGCGCCTTCAAGGACGACAACGCAACCCGCGCCCGCCGCGTCGCCGCGGCCACCCTCGACCTCAGCGATTTGCCAGCCGCGGCGCGCGAGCTGCAAGGGGCCGATCTGGCGGTGCAGCTCAAGGACGTCATCGATCGCACCGAGTACGTCGACCTGGCAGCGATTCCAGACGACCCTTCGGGACCACCCTGGAGCTTCCTCGAGCGCGGTGAGCTCGAGATCACCCTCGAGCGCCAGCGCAACGGCGAATGGCTGTTCAATCGTCAGACGGTGGCCTCGATTCCGGCCCTCTGGCGCGCCAGCGAAGGCCAGGAGATCGTCGAGGGTGTCACCGAAGCCCCTCGGACCCTCGGTCTTTGGGTGCGCAGCCAGGTTCCTCCCAATCTGCGTCGAGTGGGCTTTCTGCTCGAGCACTGGCAGTGGCTCGGCCTGCTCCTGCTGGCGGTCGTCGGGCCGCTGCTGGCGCGGCTCGTCGCCACCCTCCTGGGCTCCCTTCTTCTACCTCGCCTGGCGCGCTGGTTCGCGGAGCTCGATGCTCCTCTGCTGGGCCGGGTTTTGGCGCCGGCTCGGCTCCTGGTGGCGGCCGGCCTGTGGCGTCTGGGCCTGCCCTTCCTCGGGCTCCCGCCGCGCGCCCTCGGCATCCTCAAGGTCGGCCTCGAGCTGGTCGCCCTGGTCGCTTTGATCTGGTTCAGCTACCGCGCCATCGACGTCATCTCGGCGGTGATGATGCGGCGCGCTCAGGAGTCCGAAAGTCGCTTCGACGATCTCCTCGCCCCCTTGGTGCGCAAGGCCTCCAAGGTCGTCCTGGTGATCTTCGGCACGGTCTTCGTCGCCGACAATTTGGAGATCGATGTCAGCAGCCTGCTGGCCGGCATCGGCCTTGGCGGGCTGGCCCTCGCTCTCGCCGCCCAGGACACGGTGAAGAACCTCTTCGGCTCGATCACGGTGCTACTCGACCAGCCCTTCCACGTCGGCGACGCGGTCTCCATCGGCGATGTCGAGGGCACGGTGGAAGAGGTCGGGATGCGCAGCACCCGAGTGCGGACCTTTTACAACTCCCTGGTCACGGTGCCCAATGCCAACCTCATCAGTGCCTCCGTCGACAACTTCGGAGCCCGCCAGTTCCGCCGTTGGAAGACCACCCTGGGAGTCGAGTACGGCACCTCCGCGGCCGCCCTCGAGTCCTTCTGCGAAGGCATTCGGGACCTCATTCGCCAGCATCCAGCGACCCGCAAGGAGGGCTTCTACGTCCACCTCAACGAGTTCGGCGATTCGAGCCTGAACATCCTGCTCTACGTTTTCTTCGAGACCAGCGAATGGGCCGTCGAGCTGGAGGGACGGCAGCGCTTGATGATCGACATCATCGCCCTGGCGGAGCGCCTCGGGATCGAGTTCGCCTTCCCCACCCGCACCCTCCACCTGGCATCGGCGCCCGCGGAGAGTCCGCTGGCCTTGCCGGCTGCAGAGAGTACGGACTGAGTCGTCCGGATCCTGTCGAGGGAAGGAAAGCAAGCCCTCGGCACCGGGGTGCCGAGGGCTTGGGGGTAGGTCCTGGCCGGGATTCAGCCGCCGTTGGCGGTCAGCGGAGGCTCCGAGGGAGCGGGCGTCGGAGCCGGCGCCGGGGCCCGCCGCCGGAAGCGGATGGTGCATCCTTCGTCGCCGTGATCGTCCATGTGGACATCGAGAACCTCGCCGTAGTCGTCGGCTACCCCCTTGGCGATTCCGATGGCGAGATGCTGCATCTGGCGCTGCGACTTGTAGCGCAGCATCACCTCGTCGGGCCCCATGCGGGTCCACGAAAGGGCCGGCGGCTTCGCCATGCGATTGCGCGAACGCACCACCCGGTGAATGGTCTCTTCGGTGTGCTCGAGGAAGTCGAGGGCCGACCAGCTCGGATTGATCAGGGGCCGATAGGCCTTGAGCAGGTGGGGACCGAGAAAACGGCCGAAGTCTTCCAGAATCGCCGGCACGCTGTTGCCGGTCATCTCCGAGGCGGTCACCACGATCTTGACCGCTTCTTCGTCCGGATACTCGAAGAACTTTTCGTAAACCCGGGACGCGAGGCCGGCCTGCTTGAGCAGTGCCTTCCATACCTCAGGACCGAGCTTCGTGCTCACATAGTCTTGAATTTCAGTGAAAATAAAACCGTGCACGCGAACTCCTTCCCGGGTGTCCCTCCGCGCACGGAGGGCACCTTCCCTCTCGACCGACGACTCAGGCCAGTTGGTTGACGGCCTGCAATAGCGCGGGCTCGAACTTCTTCATGATGGCGCGGGCGAAGCCGAGGTTGCCTTTCCGCGTGATCGCGACCACGTGGTAGTACTCGGACCCCAGCAGCCGCAACAGCAGGAAGACCTTCTCGGTGGAGATCAGAATGTCCTCGGTCGAGTCGGAGCCGAGGCCCAGCAGATCGAGGGCCCGGCGATTCGACTTCACCACCTCGGCGTAGCAGGCCGACGCCACGGAAGAGTCGAAGTCGGCGTCGAGGGTCGCACCACCGATCGACAGCCCGCTGTCGATGTTGACCAGATCGGTGGCCACGAACTCTGGAACTTCATCCCTGAAACGGTCCAGAACCGATTGCAAATTGCTCACTTCCTCCTCCTTTTCGGCATCCAAAGAATCGACCTCATCCCGCAAGGCCTCGAAGGCATTCTGTGAAGCGACGGCATGCTGTGGAGCAACGGCATTCTGAGAAGCGGCCGGCGCTGCCATCGCGGCGTCTTGCGGCGTCAGGGAAGCCTGACCGTTGGGTTTACTCGTCTCGCCCGTCTCGCTCTCGCGACGCTCCTCGTCGCGACGGGCCAAGCCCTCGAGCAAGAGGTGGGTCACCGGCAGGTCGATGCTCTTCTGCTCCGAGCCGCAGAAGCCCTCGACCTCGACCGATGTATCTCCGTCCCAGTTGACAATCTCGTAGGCGGCATCGATCCCCTGGAGCGGCCCGCTCTCGGCATCGATCAGATCTCCGGCCCGGAAAAACAGCAGGCCGAGATTCTCGCCGCAGCGCACCCGCAGGGTGCAGGTCCGTTTGTCCATCTCGACCATCTGCAGAATGGTCGACAGATTCCAGCCACGGAAGTGGCCCTCAGTTGTCACGGGAGCCTCGTTCATGATGTCTGCTCGACTGCAAAGACTGCTTCCTCACTGGCGAAGATCGCCTCGAGGCCGCCTTTGAGGGATTCGACGACGGCCCTCGGGAGCGGCTCCGACACCACGCAGCCCAGGTTGAAACGTCCGAGGTTCGACTTGACCTGCATCAGATGCAGAACCTGCTCGGAGTCGATATCGAGAGCCATGACGCCCGGCGTTTCCGAGCCCAGACAGGACCGGATACGGTCGAGAACGGTCATGAATGACGACGACACGGCAATCAGCTCGCCGTCGCTCTCCTGCTCCAAGAGCACGAGTCCCTCCTCATCGGAAACAAAAATCTGACGGCACCGGGCAACCCCGACCGCCCACTCGAGGTATGCCTCGAGCCTCGATTGGAGTGTGCCTTCCGGAGCCACAAATGGGACCAATACCGCTGCGGTGGTCGATTCCACCGCCGCCACTGGCATCGGCGACGAGCCTTTCGCGGGCTCCGGACCGGGAGCCACAGCGAGGCGTTGCAGGCCGACATTGACCGGTCGCGCCTGATTGCGCGGAGCCCGCCGCACGCCTGCTTTGACGAGGGCCGACGAAAGAGCTTGAGGATCAATCCATGAGAGAGATTGGGGCAAGCTCGGCCTCCTCTTCGACGAGTCCTAGGCTGGGTTCGATCTCGGCGGCCAGGCGATCGAAGACCGTCGCGACCGGCGGTGGCCGGCGGCTCAACAGTCCCAAGGGAACGCCGTGGGCGCTGGCGAGCAGGAAGGCATCGTCGCGGGGAACGAAGGCTTCGAGCACCAGCTCCGACGGCAGCATGCCCCAGGCTTCCTGGGCGACCGAGAGGGAGACGTCGTGGCGCGAATTGAGCATCGTGACGACGAAGCCGGCGATGGTCACTTCGCTACCGCCATCGCGCAGCAAACCGACCGCTTCGAGGGTCTGGGTCACCGAACGCAAGGCCAGCGGCTCGGCCTGAATCGGAACCAGCATGGCGTCCACGGCCCGGAGAATCTCGAGGTTGGCGCCGTGGAGACCCGATGGCGTGTCGACGACGACGAGATCGAAACCCTCCTTTTCCGCGGCTTCGAGGAAGGAGGGAAAGCTGCCGGCGGCGAGGCTTCCCGCCCAGCGCTCCGAGCGACTCGGCTCGGGGGCGCCGGCAGGCACGATCTTGAGGCTCGGAATGCGGGTCGGGCGCGCCGCCTCGGCGAGGCCGACTTGACCTTCGAGGACCTCGACCAAGCCGGTCGCCGTCCGCACATCGCCCTGGAGGGAGAGGCCGACGGAGCCCTGGGGATCGCCATCGACCAGCAGCGTGTTCCAGCCGCGGTGGGCCAGAGCGAAGGAGAGATTGAGAGAAAGGGTGGTCTTGCCCACGCCCCCCTTCTGAGAAGAAATCGCAAGTGAACGCATCCATTCTCCCCAAACGAGATCAAAAAAAGATCCGTCAACGAGTCTTTTCTCGCTAACGACGATTCTTCGAAGACTCACGAAATACCGTTAATACACCGATCTTCTCATGTTGCCGGCTCTTTAGACAAGAATTTTTGTAAATCATCGGCAAAAAATACACTCATACATACATATCCCTTGAAAATCAGGGGACGTCGGCAAATTTCGGCCGAAGTTGTCGCCGGCTGGTGAAAATCTGCCGGCGCGGGCACTGATCAGTTCACCGGTGGCTCGGAATCCTGGCTCGGAACGACTCGCAATCGCCGACGCCGGCGCTCGCGATCGAGCTTGAATCGCAACCAGCGATGCTGCGCCCGGAGGCGGAGCTCGCGCAGGGCTCGGCGAGGTCCGCCGGGCCGCAAGCTCGCGACCGTCATGGCGACGGCGGCGCAAATCCCCACCAGCCCGGCGATGTCGTGAGACGGCAGGAAGGCGAAGAACCCGAACAGCAGCTCGAGGAGGATGAACCAGCGCGCCTTGATCGGCAGGACGAAGAAGAGATAGATCGTGGCATCGCGATGGAGGGTGGCGAAGGCGGCGATCAGGATCAACACCAAGGTGCGCTGTCCCTGGATGAGATCGAAGACCTCGAATCCCGGCTGTACCCGATGGCCGAGCAGCTTCGCGACCGCATCGGTGACGATGGCGGCACCGGCCGCTGCCAGCACCCCAAAGCCGAGCAGGGTCCAGAATCGCCGACGCCCGAGGGACCAGAAGACGTCTCGGCCGAAGAGATAGAGGATGAAGAGCTCGAGCAGGAGCCACAGCCCAGCGCCACCGCGCCCGATGAAGGCATAGGTTCCGGCCTGCCAGAGAAAGCCTCGGCGCCATCCCTCGGAGGTGAGCTCGAGCAAGGCCGGCAGGATCGCGGTCGAAGCGAAGAAGCGTAGGCTGAAGGTCACCAAAATCACCGCCAGCAGGATCACCAGGTCCCGCGGCGGAGGACCGCCCAGGCCTCCGAAGCTGGGCAGACGAGGATGAGGTTGGCGGCTGTACACGGTGGACTCTCGGGGCAGCTTCGGAAGCGAGCGGGCTCTAGCCGGACTCGCGAGCGAACTCTTCCATCAACTCGATCAAGGCTTCGACGGCGGCCATCGGCAGAGCATTGTAAAGGGAGGCCCGAATTCCACCCACCGAGCGATGGCCCTTGAGATTGGTCATCCGGCGCTCGCCGGCGCGCCGCAGAAACTCCGCCTCGAGCTCCTCGGTCGCCAGCCGAAAGGTGACGTTCATGCGCGAGCGACTGTCCACCTCGGCGGTACCGCGGAATGCCGGCAGCCGGTCGATGGCCTCATAGAGGGCGCGCGAGCGCTGCAGGCTGGCCGCCTCCATGGCGGCCAGGCCACCCTGCTCTTCGACCCACCGGCAGGCCAGGCCCAGCATGTAGATGGACCAGGTGGGGGGCGTGTTGTAGAGCGAGCCCTTGGCCGCATGCACCCGGTAGTCGAGCATCGCCGGCAGATCATCCGGGGCACCCGCCATGAGATCGCGGCGCACGATCACCAACGTCACTCCCGCCGGCCCCAGGTTCTTCTGCGCCCCGGCGTAGGCCAACCCGACCCGCTCCCAGGGGATCGGTCGCGACAGAATGTCGGACGACATGTCGACCACCGCCGGAACGCTCGCGGTCTCCGGCAGATCGCGCCATTGGGTGCCGCAGATGGTGTTGTTCGACGTCAGGTGGACGAAGTCCGCGCTGGCATCGAAGTCGAGCTCTTGGGGCCGTGGAATGCGGCGGAAGTCATCGCCTTCTCCACTGCCGGCGATCCTCACCTCACCGACCTTGCGCGCCTCCGCCGCAGCCTTGCGCGACCAAGTACCGGTGAGCACATAATCGGCGCGACCGGAGCCGTGCATCAGGTTGGCCGGCACCATCGCGAACTGCAGGCTGGCGCCTCCCTGCAGCAGAAGGATCTCGAAATTCTCGGGGACCGCCAGCAGACGACGCAGGCGATCGATCCCGTGGCGATGGATCTCGTCGTACTCCGGAGAGCGATGGCTGAGCTCCATCACGCTGCGGCCGGACGAGCCGTAGGACAGCAAGGACTGACGAGCTTCCTCGAGCACCGCCTCCGGCAGCGTGGCCGGACCGGCGCTGAAATTGAAAACCCTCATCGGGAGGCCTCCGTCGAGCCGGTTGCGGCTTCGAAACGATGAATCAGTAGGCCCGAGCGCAGTTTGGGCTCGAACCAGGTGGACTTCGGGGGCAGGACGCGACCGGCATCGGCGACCGCCAGCAGGTCGTCCATCGGCAGCGGCGCGAGGGCGAAGGCCACTCCCTCGGGGCGCGCCGCCACCCGCCGTTCGAGCTCGCCGACGCCTCGAATGCCACCCACGAAGTCGATGCGCTGGGAAGTGCGGGGATCGTCGATTCCGAGGTGGGGGCCGAGGATGCGATCCTGCAGCATGGCCGCATCGAGGGCCGCCACCAGATCCTCCGGGGGCTCGCCGAGGTCGATGCCGAACCACCGGCCATCAAGATGCATGGCCACTCGGCCGACCGCGCAGGAGCTCGGATCGTCGATGAAGGTGATCTCGAAATCCTGCCGAAGCTTTGCCAAGAAGGCCTCCGGGCTCGCTCCCAGGCGATCCTTGACGAAGCGGTTGTACGACAGGATACGGAGCTGGTCAGCGGGAAATAGGACCGATAGAAACCGATTGTAAGGCTCGTCTCCACGATGCCCGGAATTGCCGCGCCGCAGAGCGGCCCGGATGCCGCTGGCACTCGCCGAACGATGGTGTCCGTCGGCGATATAGAGCGCCGGAACAGCGGCGAAGGCGGCTTCGAGGGCCGCGCTCTCGCGCACTTCCCAGAGCTCATGGCGAACCCCGTCCGGGGCCGTGAAGTCGACCCAGGGGGCGACCTCCGTCGAGGCCGCCACCAGCTCGTCGATCATCGGCTTCGAACGATAGGTCAGGAAGACCGGACCGACGTGGGCCCCGACCGCCAGGCCGTGGCGGGTGCGGTCCTCCTGCTTATCGGGCCGGGTCTTCTCGTGCTTCTTGATCACGCCGGCGTCGTACTCGTCGACGGAACAGCAGGCCACGACGCCGGTCTGACGATGATCCTGCCAGGTCAAGCGATAGAGATAGAGGGCCGGATGCGGGCTCTCCGCCAGCAGACCCTCCGTCAGCAGGTGATCGAAGGCGCGGCGGGCGGCATCGTGCAGGGCTTCCGGCGCCGGCTCTCGGCCGGCCTCGAACTGCACTTCCGGGCGAATGACGTTGAGAAAGCTGGCGGCATCTCCCGCCGCCAGGGAGCGCGCTTCGGCCGCCGAAACGACGTCGTAGGGGACGCTCGCCACGCGAGCCGCCTCGGCGGCGGGCGGACGAACGGCGCGAAAGGGTCGGACTTGGACCATCGGGATCTCCTCGGCTCGCCTCCCGTCGGGAGGAGGGCCGAGGCTACCGTACTCCTGGTCTCCTGGGAATCCCCGTCGCCGGCTCTGCGCGGGGCATCTTCGAGCGCTCCCCGAGGGGGCCACGAAGAAGCTGAAAAGCCTCGCCGCAGCGCGCCGATCGAACTGCCCGTCAGCCCATCTGCGGACGCAGCGTACGCAGCAGGTCGCGCACCATATCGGCGGTGGCCCGCTCGGCGACGGCGGCCTGGCGAAACAGCGCCAGGGCCGTCGCCGATTCCGCCGGCACGTCGCGCGACAGAAAGATTGGCAGGCTTTCCTGGGCCAGGGTCTTGACCTCGGCCACCAGGCCTTGCTCCAGCAGCACCAACGCGAGATCGAGCGAAACCAGCGCAGCGCTGTAACCGATGCCCGCCGCCACGAAGCCATCCCGCGCCTGCTCGAGCAGCTGGCGCGCCTGCGATCGCCGACCGAGCTCGATCAGGAGCTGCCCTTCGAGCCAGTCGAGATTGAGGCCATCGAGATGACGGTCGCGCCGCGCGCAGAGCTGCCGCACCCGCGGCAGCAGGGCGAGGGCATCGGCCAGGCGACCTGCGTTCTTGAGACACAACAGGAGGTTCTGTTGAATCACCAGCTCGAGCCGCGGATGGGCCGAGAAGTCGGCCGTCTCCTGGGCCAGCTCGAGATCTTCGATGGCCTCGGCGGTGGCGCCGCGGTAGCTCTGCGACAGGGCGCGATTGATCAGCGCCCGCGCCTGCCACTCGCGGTCGCCGGCACGGCGGAAGATCGCGATGGCCTGGCCGAGCAGGCGCTCACCGGCAGCGAACTGGCGCTGGGCACGCTTGAGGGAGGCTTCGTAGGTCGCCACCTGAGCCCAGGCGAGGGGATCCTTGGTGCCCTTCGCCAGCAGATCGCGACAGCGCGCGAAGGCGCGATCGGCAGCGCGCAGATCGGAGCGAATGCGACGGGCATTGCCAATGGCGCACCAAGCCTCGGCGGCGAGATCCGCCGCCAGGGCGGCGGCGACCGGATCCGGGTCGTCGAGGAGCTCCAGGATCTCGAGACCGAGCTGGGCCAGCGGCTCGACCCGCTCGAGCTCGTCTTCGTAGAGGGCCATCGCCCGCTGCACGCAGAGCTCCGCCACCGCCCGACGTCGAAACTCCGGCTTTTCCCGCAGCAGGCGACGGCGCTCCGGTCCATCGAGGGGAAGCAGCTTGCGCAGGATGCCCGGAGCCTGGCTGCGCTCCCACGGCAGGGCCGAAACGGTTCGTTCGACGGAGCTGCGAACCTTGGCGAAGATTTCCGCGTAGGAGGGGTTGCCTCGCGGCTCTCGAGCCGGACGTTCCAGCCCCGCCGAGCGGATCAAATGGCCGAGGACCGCGAGGCCCTCCGGGGCCGAGCGCGCCATCGCGCGGCGGCACATCCCACATTGATAGAGATGCCAGGCGGTCGTGCGAAGCGCGTCGCGCTCGAGACCGAGCTTGGCGAAGCGAGCCAGAGTTTCAGGATCAGGGTGCTTTTCCATTCCACCTCAACACACCAGAGGGACGCAACGGCGATGGCGTCCACCTGCATTCTAGAGCCCAAACGAGCTCGCTGATATTAAATATAACAAAAGTCAATCATATAAATATTTTTAACATCTATGGCCCAGTCGGCGGGCCATTGGGATCCAGCCCGGGCCCATCGTCGCCATCGTCGCCACCGCCGCCGGGATCGGAACCGGTTTCGCCAAGCTGATCGCCGCCTTCCGGCGCCGGCTGCTGCAAGGCTTCGAGCCAGGACGAGATGAGGTCTTCGAGGTCGTTCCACCAGGAGGCGGAGTCGTCACGGTCCGAGGGCGCCGCTGCGATCGGCAGCGACAAGCTGAGGGTCAACACGAGGGCCAGAATGGCTCCAGAACGAATGCACCGCATGGTTCCCTCCCAGGAGGCGACTCCGACATCCCCACTTCAGCGTGGGGCTTCGCTCCGCCTCTAGGAACCGTCTGTGCCTGCGAAACATTTTTTGAGACGCGAATCTTCGTAAAAATGGAATACCATTCTTAAAAAGAGTAATTATCGACACCTATCCTCACATCCAAATACCGCCGGCCGAGGTCCTTTCGCAGAGCCCGCCGCATGATAGATTTACGCTCCTTGGTTCCGCGCTTCGACGCTCCCCGAATTCAATCTCTGGAGGTTTCATGAATCAGCCGCACTCCCCTGCGCCGCCGGCCAAGAAAGGCCTTCACCCGCTCGCCTGGGTGGCGATCGGATGCGTTGGATTGCTCCTTGTCACGGCGGTCTTGTTCACCATCGGTGGCATCTTCGTCGGCAAGAAAGTGAACGAGTTCGCCGGCGGCTTCGAAGACAATCCAGCCCTCGCCGCCGCCGAGATGATCGTCCGTCTCAACCCCGAGCTCGAGCTGGTCGAAAGCGATCCCGAGGCCGGCACCTTGACCATTCTCGAGTCCAAGACCGGCAAGACCGTCACGGTCAATCTCGAAGACGTTCAAGAGGGGCGGTTCGGCTTCGAAACCTCCGACGGCCAGTCCACCTCGGTGACCTTCAGCGATTCGGCGGGTGGCATGCAGGTGACCCAGACGGACGACTCCGGCACCACCTCGGAAGTCCGCATCGGCGGCGGCGCGACGCGCAATGACGCCCCCGACTGGGTGCCTGCCTACCCCGGCTACGAGGCCACCAATGCTTGGACCACCAGCAACGACTCGGGCAGCTCCGGAAGCTTCGCCATCCAGACCGACGAGTCGAGTGAAGACCTGGAGGCGTTCTATCGCCAGGCCTTCGAAGATCTCGGCATCAAGCCCGAGAGATCTTCCTTTTCGGGCGGTGGCCAAGCGCTGGTGGCCCTCAATGGCAAGAGTGACGACGGCTCCCGCGAGCTCACCGCGACGATCGTCGACCAGGGAAACGGCAAGGGCGCCATGGTGACCGTCGTCTATCAAGACAAGCCCTAGCCCCCCAGCGGTCGCCGCCTCGAGCGGCGATCGAGCTTGATCGCAGCGCGCCACCGGCCCGAGCTCGGCCGGTGGCCGCTTCCCTTCCCAGCTGCGGACCGGTGTCGGCGACCTCCAGCCGGGATCGCGACCCCCTACCGAGGCAACCCTGAGGCCGATCGGCCGATGCCTCGCATCTTCAGCAATCTACGACCTTTCGCCGCAGGATCTGGCGAGCAGGTCGGGCGAGCGCAGCAGGCCGGCCAGTCCTTCTTTTCTGTTTCCAAAGTATTTAGTCGCCTGAATCATGTTAAACTTTTATCTCAAGTACAGTGCGTTTCATGAGTGCTCGAACCGAGGGCGGGAAGAGCGACATCTCTTGACTGTCGACGGTGTCGGCATGGGTCAGAAGCTGCGCGTGCAAGGAGGTCATTGAGCGATGAGAGTGAGCGAGAAACCGCTGACCAGCGGTTCGAGCAAAGAGCGCCGTACGGGACCGCGCGGGGGCACGACGACGGTCACCAAGTCGGGCATGATTCGCAAAAATCTGTGGATTTCGGACGAAGAGAACGAAGCCCTGAGGCGCAAGGCCTTCGAGGAGCGACTCAGCGAGACGGAGATCATTCGAGCCGGCATTCGAATGATCCTCGACCTCACCGACTGATCGCAACTTCGGCACCGAGCGGTAGTCCCGATGGCGGGGCTCGTCCCAGGCGGTCGCAGGGGCCGTGCGCAGCTTGCACCCTGCCGGACTCGAAGCCCCATCCTCGCCGGTCCAAAGACCGGCTCCCCTAAAAGGAAAGCTCTCCGCTCAGCGAACTGCCGCGGGCTCTTCGAGCGGCGCCAGCGCCAGGGCGGCCTCCAGCTCCCGTAGCTTCGCCAGCACCAAATTGGCATTCTCGGGTCCCATCCGCAGGAGATGCTTCTGGGCCGGCGACAGCGCCTCGAGGCGAGAATCGACGAGCCCATAGGTGATCACGTCGAGGCGTACTTCCGGCGGCTCCTCCGGTACCGGCGTCGCCAGCAGGTGGCTCAGGGCCTGAGCAAGGGTCTGAGAAAAGGACCGACCGGGATACCCCAACTCACCGTAGGCCGATTCGATCAAGGGCTCGAGGCGCCGAAAGGCGCTCGCCAGAGCGTTTGCATCGAGGCCGGCCACGGCTTCTGCCCAACCGTCGTAGCGGCGGTAGGAGTCGGGATCGATGCGCAACCGTCCGTCGCTGCCGGGCCGGGCACGAAAGGGCTCTTCGAGCCCAGGCCCGCCAAAGTGGTTCCGCGGACTCGCCCCCTCGGCCAGGTTGTCGACGGCCGCCGTCAACCTTCGAATCAGATCGCCACCGGAGGCCAACCGGCGCAGCCGGGGCGCTGTCCCCAGAGCCGTCATCATTTCTTCGACGAAGGCGTCGCTGCGGTCGAGGGTCGGTAGCGGCGGCAGCGGCGGCTCTTCTTCCGGCGGAGCGCTTCCCGGAACCTCGACGGGCTCCTTGGAGGCATTGCTCGGCGCCGGGCCACGGTCACCGTCGCGACTCACTCGGCCGAGAAAAAAAGCCACCAGCAGGGCTCCGAGGGCCGCTACCACCAGCAGCCCGACCCAAATCGGCCGCCGGCGCGCCGGCCGCTCTCCTTCGGGGGGTGAGACGGAAGGCTGTAGGTCTTGGTCGTCGAGTTGGCTCATCGGCTTCCTTTCCTCCTCCATTCTACGGCCCTCTCGCCCTACTGTTCCGCGGCGGCCGAGGGAATCTGGAAAGCGGAGTCCAGGTCGCGCCGGGGCGCCCAGCGCCAACCGGCCGGGAGCTGGCTGCGCAGCGAAGCACCGGCAGAGCGGCGATTGAGCCAGCCGAGGCCGAGGCCCAGACCCTGAAAGCGCACCAAGACGTATCCGGTATCGGTACAGGCGCCAAGAGCCGCCTCCGCGAGGCCTGGCTCTCCGCCGCGCAGGAAGTCGTCCGCCTGCCGGTCGTCGAGCTCGACGACGTTCTTGGTCGCCCACGAGTGGAGCAACAGAGCCGCCGCCGAGGTCGGCTTGGGCGGCCGCATCGCGGAACGCAACAGAGGCAGCCCAACGCCCCGCGGAACCGGCGCCTCGAGGAGCTCGAGATCATCTGGCACCAACGCCAGGCGCCCCTGCGTGGCGGCCACCAGCCGATAGCCCTCGAAGGCCCTGGCGGGAATGCCGAAGCGCTGCCCGAAGACTTCGAGGCAAGGCTCCGGATCGACCGCCGGGGGCGGCCCGGCAACGCCATTGAAGGGCGCTCCGGTCGCTGCCTTCTCCAGCACCGCGACGAAGAAACCTCCGGTGTCGTTGTGATGCGGCCACAGGCGTCGCGCCCGAACCAGGCTGGAGTCGAAACGCTGCCCCTGCCACTCGCTCAGCCCCGAGCTCAAGCGATAACCCGCCAGCTCCGCCGGGACCAGGCTCACCCCGCCGCGACGCAGCTGCCAGTCGATGACCGCCTCGTTCTCTTCCGGAGCGAAGGTGCAGGTCGAGTAGACGATGCGCCCCCCGGGCCGGGTCAGGCGGACGGCGGCCGCCAGAATCGCCCGCTGGACGCGGGCCAGGCGCTGGTAGTCGGGCTGGCGAGCGAGAACTTCCGGGCTCTTGCGGACGGTCCCTTCGCAGGAGCAGGGAACGTCCGCCAGCACGCGATCGAAGTAGCCGCTGGCGCCGGGATAGCCGGCGGCATCGCGTTGCACAACGACAGTGTTGGCAATGCCCAGTCGATCGAGCACCCGCCGCAGGGGGCCGAGGCGGTTGCGGTCGCGATCGTTGGCCACCACCGTGCCGCGATTGTCCATGGCGAGGGCGATCTGGGCGGTCTTGTTGCCCGGAGCGGCACAGAGATCGAGCACGCGCTCGCCGGACCGAGGAGCCAGCAGATGCGGCGGGATCTGCGAGGCCTCTTCCTGAACGTGGAAGAGGCCGGCCGCGAACTCGATGCGGTTGCCCGGTCGATCGCCGGGCGGCAGGCGAAAGACCCCCGGCCGGCCTGCGACCGGCTGCGCCGACGATCCCAGGCGGGCGGCGAGAGCCGCCGGCGTCGTGCGCAGTGGATGGCTCCAGATCGCGATCGGCAGAGGCCGCTGCACGGCTTCGCGAAAGGCCTGCCAGTCGTCCACCAGGGAGCGATAGCGCTGCAGGCGACCGAGGCCTTCGATGGTCAAGAGGGTGCCCCGGGCCGTGCCTCGAGAACCTCTCGGGGCACACCGTCGCGAGCGGCCTGGAGAACCCCGACACCGGCCCCGGGGCGGTGCATTCCCTCACTCAGAGTGCGCCGCCAACGGCGCGCGCCGGGGCACCCCGCCATCAGCCCGAGGAGGTGGCGCAGCACCCTGCCGGCGGGCACCTCCGGCGGCCGAGCCCCCAGGTAGTCCGCCATCGCCGCGATGACCTCGTCGCGACTCGGCCCAGCGCCGGCCTCGCCGTAGAGCCGTTGATCGGCTCCCGCCAGGCGAAAGGGGTCCTCGTAGGCCACCCGTCCGACCATCACCCCATCCACCCGCTCGAGATGCTCGGCCGCCGCCGCCAGACTGCGGATACCGCCGTTGATCTCGATCCAGAGATCAGCTCGTGTCGCCTTGAGGCGGTAGACGTCGTCGTAGCGCAGCGGCGGGATCTCGCGGTTCTGCTTCGGGTCGAGGCCCGACAGCCAGGCCTTGCGGGCGTGCACCGCGAAGCGATCACAGCCGGCCGCCGCCACCTGCGTGACGAAGCGCTCCATGTCCTCGTAGCGGTCGAGGTCGTCGAAGCCGATGCGGTGCTTCACGGTGACCGGGATCGGCACCGCCCGGCGCATCGCGTCCACCGCCTCCGCCACCCGCTCCGGGTCCGCCATCAGGCAGACCCCGAAGCGGCCCTTCTGCACCCGCTCGCTAGGACAGCCGACGTTGAGGTTGACCTCGTCGAAGCCGGCCTCCCAGGCCATTCGGGCGCAGGCCGCCAGGTCCCTTGAATCGTCACCGCCGAGTTGCAAAGCGACCGGCTTCTCGCGCTCGTCGAAGGCCAAAAAGCGATCGCGATCACCGTGCAGCAGGGCCCCGGTGGTGATCATCTCGGTGTAGACCAGGGAGCGCCGCGAAAGCTGCCGCTGGAAGAAGCGGAAATGACGATCCGAATGGTCCATCATCGGCGCGATGCTCAAAGGGTGGCGGCAGCCCCGGCGGGAGAGGGTCATGGCCTGCGAACTCTACCGAAGGGGTGAACCGGACGATAGTGCCCGGCGGCAGCACCGCCACCGCCGGAAGGACTTCCTGGTCGAGCTATAATCGCCATCCATGGCTGACAATTCTGCTGCTTCCGCGCCCCTCCGGCGGGTTGCAATCGTAGGCGCCGGACCTTCCGGCTTCTACACCGCCGCCGCCTTGCTCAAAGCCGAAGAGCCCCGCTTCACCATCGATCTCTTCGATCGCCTGCCGGCCCCCTACGGCCTGGTGCGCTATGGCGTGGCGCCGGATCACCCCAAGATCAAGGCCGTCAGCCGGGTGTTCGAAAAGCTCGCCCGCGACCCGCGGCTGCGCTTTCGCGGCAACGTCGAGATCGGCCGCGACGTCACCCGGGAGGAGCTTCTCACCAACTACGACTATGTCGTTTACAGCGTCGGCGGGCAGAGTGATCGGCGTCTGGGCGTCGCCGGCGAGGATCTCACCGGCAGCTTCTCCTCGACCGCCTTCGTCGCCTGGTACAGCGGCCATCCAGACTTCATCGATCTGCCGGTGGACCTCACCGGTGACGCCGCCGTGGTGGTAGGCATCGGCAACGTCGCCATCGACGTCGCCCGGGTCTTGGCGCGGCCGGCCGAGGACCTCGCCAGTACCGACATCGCCGACCTCGCCCTGGAGCGCCTGCGGGACAGCCGGGTGAGCGATCTCTACGTCTTGGCGCGGCGCGGACCGGCGCAGGCCAAGTGCACGCCGGCGGAGCTCAAGGAGCTGGCCGAGCTCGACCAGGTCGATCTGGTCGTCGACCCCCGCGACCTCGAGCTCGACCCGGTGAGCGCCACCACCGCCGAGAGCGATCGCAAGGCGCGCAAGAACCTCGAGATCCTGCGGCACGTCGCCGAGCGACCGGCCGGCAAGGCTGCGCGGCGGATTCACCTCAAGTTCCTCGCCTCCCCGGTGGAGATCTTGGAGCAGGACGGCCGAGTCCAGGGCGTCCGCATCGAGCGCAACCGCCTGCGCGAGCTCGACGATGGCTACCTGAGCTCCGAGGGCACCGGCGAGACCGAAGACCTCGAGGCCCAACTGGTGGTGCGCGCCATCGGCTACCGGTCGGAGCCTCTCGCCGACCTGCCCTTCGATGACCGCCGCGGCATCATCCCGAATCGCAGCGGCCGCATCGTCGACCCGGCCGAAGACCAGTTGGTCGAGCGCGAGTACGTCGCCGGCTGGGTCAAGCGCGGCCCCACCGGCCTGATCGGCAGCAACAAGCCCGACGGCAACGAGACCGCCGCCGCCATCATCGAAGATGCCACGGCGGGCCCGGGCTGCGGCTGCGAGACCGCCACCATCGGCGAAATCCTGGTCGAGCGCGGGGTGCGCGAAGTGTCCTTCGACGACTGGACCCGGATCGACGCCGTCGAAGTCGAGCGCGGCGCCGCCGAAGGACGGCCGCGGGTCAAGATGGTGACCGTCGACGAAATGCTCGCCTGCCTCGAATAGGCCTCCCGGGAGTCAGCGCAGGATCAAGCCGCGACCGTGCAGGCCGTCGATGTGGGCCTCCGCCGGTCGCGGTAGCACGACGTGCCGAATCGGTCCCGCCTGGTGCTCCGTCGGCAGGCCTTCGAGCCACTCGAGGTCGACCTCGCAGCTTTCGCCGGCGAGACAGAAATAGCCCACCCGCAGCGACGTGATGTTGTGGAAGAAGTGAGTGCCCTGGGACGCCTCGATGGACTGCCCCGGCACCTCCAGCTCGACGATCACCCGCGCCGCCGACACGTCACCCCAGGACACCGGGACTCCGAGCCAGCGGTCGGCCGTGCCCCAGCGCCCCGGCCCGATCAAGATGTACGGCCGATGACGGCGCGCCAGAATGCTGTTGATGCGACCGACCTGTCGCGCCACCGACGTCGTGTCGCGCAGGTCGAGACGCTCCGGGTGAACATAGACGACATCGCAGAGGTCGCGCACCACACCATTCCCCAGGGCTGGACCGGCGAGTAGCCGAGGCCGCTCAGAGCCGAGCTCGTCGAGGTCGACCTCGCGCTCACGGCCGTGGGAGAGCAGCGGGCGGAGCTGCAGGACGCTGAGCTCCTTGGGCTCTCCGAGGACGGCGGCGAACTCGAGCTCGACCTCCGTGCCCATGCCCTCGCGACCGAGCTCGAGAAGCTCCGCCAGCAGAGGGGCGAGGGGGAAGACATCGTGCTTCAGCACGCCGGCGAAGTTGACCAATCGCGGGCCCTCGCGCCCCAGCGAGTCGTAGACCACGTCGTTGTCGAGGGAGTAGGTGGCGCCGACCGCCGCCAAGGTGCCGTCCTCTTCCGCCACTGAGAGATCGAGGTGCAGCAGATTGGCCGCTTCGTCGAGGCCGGGCACCATCCCCGGATCGCCGAGGTCGAGGGCGTAGAAGCGGTTCTGCGACGTCCGCAAGGCGTCGGCCGGCGTCGCCATGGTGAGGGCCGCCCGCGGATGGTGCGGGCTGAAGCGAAAGGCTCGACCTCCTCCCACCACCGTCTCGCCGAGGCCGAGGGCGACGGTGGCGATACCGTCCGCCGGCCGCGCCGCCGCCATCGGGTAATAGTTGTGGGACTGGGCGACGCCGGCGAAGTCGGGATAGAAGCGGCGCCCGTGACGGCGCCCCACCAGGCGCTCGATGATGACCGCCATCTTCTCTTCTTCGATGCGCTGATGGGTGGCGTCCATGTAGGTCCGCGGACCGCGAAAGAAGGTCGAGGCGTAGACCAGCCGGATGGCGCGCGAGAGCTGGGCCAGGCGGGTCGCCATGGAAGCCGAGCTGTTGGGCACCAGGAAGGTCTTGTAAAGCCCTGCCAGGGGCTGGAACTCGGAATCTTCGAGCAGGCTCGAAGAGCGCACCGCCAGCGGGTACTCGGTGGTCGCCAGCAGCGCTCGCAGGTCATCGAGCAGGTCTGCAGCGAGCTCCCGCTCGAGAAACAGGGCGGCGATCTCGGCGTCGGACTCGGCCCGTAGAACGCGCTCCCGGAGCTGGCCGCGGTCACAGAAGCGATCGAAGGCATCGGTGCAGATGACCGATGTCCGCGGCACCGAGATCTCGACCTCCGGATAGCTCTCGTGCACCGGATGGTTGGCGAGCAACCGCGAGAT
The DNA here is from genome assembly GCA_039028635.1 of Acidobacteriota bacterium. NCBI lineage: Bacteria > Pseudomonadati > Acidobacteriota > Acidobacteriota bacterium. The sequence goes on along the minus strand of JBCCHV010000016.1, from coordinate 38,886 downwards.
GAAGGCCAGGCCACGGGCCTTCCCCCCCATCGAGCCACTGCCGATGCGGGTGAAGTCGCGTTCGCGGCGCGTCGTGCGGCGGGCGAAATCGACCACCTGGCCTTTCTGGCGCCGATCCAGAAAGGACGTCAGGATGCCGACCAGGTAGGTGCGCACGTCCTCGGCGCCGGTGAAGTCGGTCACCTGGTGGCTGCGCACTTCCTGGGCGAGCTCGAACTCGCTGCGGGCCATCAGCCAGTTCGAGAAATGGCCACGCTCGGCATGGAACAACAACGACGGGCCCGGCACGTTGGGCAACACCTCCACCATCGCCTCGATGCCGTCGACCCGCGCCACCTCCTTGCCCGTCGGTTGACGGAACACGAAGGGCCCGAAACCGAAGTTGCGGCGCATAAACTCGCGCAGCTCACCGAGCAGCTCCGGCGAGTTCTTGTCGGCGTAGTGGACCTCGAGCTGCTGCGCCAGCTCGGCGTGCCCCGGGTCCTTCGACTGCAGCAGCACCGGGATGTCCGGCCGACTGCGCCGGACCGAGCGAATCAGGGCTCGGCCGGCCTCCGGATCGAGCTCCCCTTTGCGCGGGAACCGCATGTCCGAGATCAGCCCGAGGAGGTTCTTGCGGTACTTGCGCAGCAGCGACTTGCCCTCTTCGTAGGTGCGGGCGAGCAAGATCTTGGGGCGCGCCCGCATGCGGTAGTGGCGCTCGCGCTCGTTGAGACGATCGGCGAGCAGCGAGCGCACCTGCTCGAGCAGCTCGCTGTAGATGATCGGCAGGTAGGACGAATAGAAGGCCGGCGAATCTTCCACCAGGATGACCACCCGCACCAGGCCGCGCTTGGCGTCGAGGGAGACGTTCTTGCGATCCTCCACCGACTTCACCAGGGCCAGGAACAGGCGCGGATCACCGGTCCACAGGAAGACCTGGTCGATGCCCCCGCCGATGTCCTGCAGGGCGAGATCGGCCCGGTCGTAGCTCAGCAGGACGACCGGCAGCCCCTCGTGGCGTTTGGCGATCTCGGCACCGAGGCGCTGCGGCGTCATGTCGTGGACATGAGGCGTGGTGATCACCAAGTCGTAGGACCGGCGCCGCAGCTGCTTGAGGGCGGCCTTGCCGGTCGAGACGTGGTCGAGATGCGGCGCCGTCGACAGGTCGAGCTCGCGGTACTGGCGCAGCAGGCGATCCGAGAACTGACCCTCTTCCTCCAGGATGAAGCTGTCGTAGGCGCTGGCAACGAGCAAAATATCGCTCACCAAGAAGGGCATCAGGGCGTCGTAGGCGAACGGCCCTGGGCCTTCTCTCAGCTTCATCCCGCCCTCCTGTGTCCGCTACACCAGTCCTTGATCGACCATCGCCTCGGCGACTCGCAGGAAGCCGGCGATGTTGGCGCCGTTGACCAGGTTTCCCGGCGTCCCGAAGCGCTCGGCGGTGTCGAAACAGGTCTGGTGGATGCCGGCCATTGTCTGGCGCAGCCGAGCATCGACCTCTTCCCGACTCCAGCGGGTCATCATGCTGTTCTGGCTCATCTCGAAGGCGGAGGTGGCGACACCACCGGCGTTCGCCGCCTTGCCTGGACCGAACAGGATGCCGGCCTCGAGGAAGAGATCCACCGCCTCCGGCGTCGACGGCATATTGGCGCCCTCGCTGACACAGAGACAGCCGCCGGCGAGCAAATTCTCGGCGTCGCGGGCCTGGATCTCGTTCTGGGTCGCCGCCGGCAGCGCGATCTCGGCCGGAATCTGCCACAGCGGGTTGACGTCCGCCGCCGGGTCGGTTTCCTGATAGCTCGCCGACGGGAACTCGTCGACATACTCGCGAATCCGCCCGCGACGCTGATTCTTGAGCGCCATGACGAAGTCGAGCTTGGCGCGATCGATGCCCTCCTCATCGACGATGAAGCCACTCGAATCGGACATGGTGAGGACCTTGCCGCCATGCTCCAGCACCTTCTCGGCGGCGAACTGGGCGACATTGCCGGAGCCGGAGATCAGGCAGCGCTTGCCGGCGAGGGACAGGTCCCGGGACTGCAACATCTCGATGGCGAAATAGACCTGGCCGTAGCCGGTGGCCTCGGGACGGATGAGCGAGCCACCCCAGCCCAGCCCTTTGCCGGTCAGCACTCCCTCGAAGCGATTGACCAGGCGCTTGTACTGGCCGAAGAGGTAGCCGATCTCCCGACCGCCGACGCCGATGTCGCCGGCCGGCACGTCGGTGACCGGACCGATGTGCCGAAAGAGCTCGTTCATGAAGGACTGGCAGAACCTCATGACCTCGAGGTCGGAGCGTCCCTTAGGGTCGAAATCGGAGCCTCCCTTGCCACCACCGATCGGGCAGGTGGTGAGGGCGTTCTTGAATATCTGCTCGAAGCCGAGGAACTTGAGAATGCTGAGGTTGACCGAGGGATGGAACCGCAAGCCCCCCTTGTAGGGTCCGAGGGCACTGTTGAACTCCACCCGAAAGCCGCGGTTGACCTGGACATCCCCCTGGTCATCCAGCCACGGCACCCGGAACATGATCACCCGCTCCGGCTCGATCATGCGCTCGAGAATCTTCTCCTTGCGCAAATCCGGACGTTGATCGAGCACCGGCAGCACCGACGTCACGACCTCCTGAACGGCCTGATGGAACTCGTCCTCACCGGCGTTGCGCCGGCCCACGAGGTCCATGAACTGCTGAGCTTCCGTCGCCATCGTTCTCCCTCTCCCTGAATCGAGTCGATCCGGCCCCTGCGGACCTACGAGGCGATTCTACCCATGTCAACACCGGTGCGTCGCCCCGGCTGCAAGGTGACGCCGGTCGCGAAAACTTGTCCACGAAAAGTCACTTCAGATTCTCGCGTCGGTGAGGTATGCTGGCGGTTCGCGCCGCCCTGCGGCGCAGCCCATTCCGAACCATCCCCGCACCGAGCCACCTGGAGTTTTCCGATGTCCGACAAGCTCACCGAAACCGAGGCCCCCACCAACCAAGACGCGACGGCTCCCGAGGCGGTTGCCGAGAGCGTCGAGGTCAAACCCGCCGATCCTCCCGAGGGCGCAACTCCGGAGCCGCCGGCGGCCAGCGACCAAGCGCCAGAGGCCGAGGCAGCCGAGGCGCCCACGGTGGCGGAAAGCCCGAGCGAGGAGACGGTTTCGGTGAATGCCGAGAGCCCAACCGACGAACCGGCACCGACCGTCGAGGCCGTCGCCGAAGAGCCGGCCCAGACTGCCGAAGCGGTCGCCGAAGAACCGGCCCAGGCCGCCGAAGGCGAGCCGGCCGAAGGCGCACCCGCGCCGGTGGCCGAGGCAGCGGCCGAAGCCGAGCCGGTAGCCGAAGCCGAGTCCGCGCCGGTGGCCGAAGCGACGACTGAAGCCGCAGCGGCGGAGCCGGCGGCCGAAGCGGCGAAGCAGGAAGGAACCGCTCCGGCAGCGGACGGCGCGGCGGCCGAAGCCGCCGCCGAAGAGGAGAGCGAAGAGGAGCCGCCGGAAGTCGCCGCCCTGCGCATCGCCAAGGACACCAAGACGCCGGTCAAGGGTCGCGTCATCGGATGGAATCGTGGCGGCTTCCATATCGCCCTCGAGGGTTTCACCGCCTTCTGCCCCAACTCGGAGATGGAGCCCGGGCGTCCCAAGGACCCGACCACCTACATCGACAAAGAGTTCTCCTTCCGCGTGATCAAAGTGCAGAAGCGCGGCCGGCGGGTGGTGCTGTCGCGCGCCGAGCTGGCCCGTGAAGAGCGCGCCAAGCAGGCCGCCGAAACCCTCGCCAAGCTCGAGCCCGGCGCGGTACTGAGCGGCCGCGTGTCCTCGATCACCGACTTCGGTGCCTTCGTCGACCTCGGCGGCGTCGAGGGCTTGGTGCACGTTTCGGAGATCTCCCGCAGCCGCGTCGGTCACGCCAAGGAGGCGGTGCAGCTCGGCAAGGAGGTGCAGGTCAAGGTGCTCAAGGTCGAGCAGGGCGGCAAGCGCATCTCCCTCTCGATGAAGGCCCTCGAGCCCAATCCTTGGGACGGCGTGGCGGAACGCCATCAGCGTGGCTCCGAGTTCACCGGCAAGGTGGTGCGCAAGACCGAGTTCGGTCTCTTCGTCGAGCTCGAGCCGGACATCGATGGCCTGGTCCACCTGTCGCGCTTGCCCCACGGCACCGAGATGGGTGACCCGAGCCTGGAGATCGGCCAGGAGGTCAAGGGCTGGATCCAGGAGGTCGATGCCAAGCGCCAGCGCATCTCCCTTTCGCTGCGCGAGATCCCGAAGGACGATCCCTGGCACGGCGTCGACGAGAAGCTGCCCGAAGGCGAGCTCCTCCAGGGAACCGTGGAGAGCGTCGCCCCGTTCGGCATCTTCATCAACCTGGCGCCGGGTCTCACCGGACTGCTGCCTAACTCGGAAACCGGACTGCCCCGTGGCGCCAACATCAGCCGTGCCTACTCGCCGGGCCAGAAGGTGCAGGTCCAGGTGGTCTCGATCGATCGTCGCCGCAAGCGCATTTCCCTCGCCCGCGAGGGCTCCAAGGTCGAAGGCTCGCGCGCCGACTACCAGGCCTACATGAAGAGCCAGAAGGCATCCGAGGCGAAGGGCATGAGCGCCATGGAGGCGGCCTTCGCCAAGCTCAAGGACAAGGGCTGAGTCGACCATGAGCGAGGTCGTCGCGGGGGCGGTCGGGCATCATCGCCCTGCCGGCGCCCGGCGACGACCCTCCGCGAGGTGAAGCCACGCCCTTCCCGGGCCGCCGATCCGCCATGGAGAAGACCTCCCCTCCCTCGCAGCTCTGGTGTGGACTGTTCGGCGGCCTGGCGGCCGCCGGCCTGGTCGGCGCGCTGACCCTGCGGCGCAATCCACACATTCATCAACAGACGGCGGAGGCTGTCATCCTGGTGGGGTACTTCCTCCTCGCCGGGCTCTTCGCCGGGCTGCTCGCCGGCCTCGCCGGACGCTTGATGGCGGCAGTCGGCCGGGGCCGGCCCTTCTCCACCGCCGCCGCGGGTGGTCTGGTGGCCTTCGCCGCTCCTCTCTACTGCTTGCTCCTACCGGACGTCGGCATCGCCCAGAGCCTGCTGTCGGACTTCCTGTTTTCGGCCTCGCGTCTGCGCCAGCTTCTGTTCGTGGCGATCTTGTGCGGTGCCTGCGCTCTGCTGGGCCTCGTCGTGCACCGCATCCTCGGCCTGTTGCAGAGCCGCCGACTCGCTCCCGTGGTGCTCGCCCTGCCCCTGTTGGCCTTCGGCGACGCCGTTTTGATGGCCGGAGAGGCGCCACCCGCGCCCCAGACGCAATCTTCGGCGATCTCGCTGCAGGCTCCGACGGAGCCTCCGCCGACGCCGGTGATCTTGCTCTGCATCGACGGCGCCGATCTCGACGATGTGCTGCTGCCGGCGGTCGCCGCCGGTGAGCTTCCGGCCTTCGGAAAGCTCCTCGAGGAGTCCACCTGGGGCCCCTTGGAGACCCTCGAACCGACCCTCTCGGCGGTGGTCTGGACGACCTTGATCACCGGCAAGGAACCGGCCGATCACGGCATTCGCAGCTTCATATCGTTCCGCCTGCCCGGGCTGCGTCCCAGTATCGAGGAGTTCCCGATCCACACCGGGCTGAACTACAAAGTCTTCCCCTGGCTCGAGAAACTGCCGACCATGCCGCCGCTGCAGATTCCCTACAGCAGCAACATGCGGCGTGCCGAGGCCCTGTGGAGCATCGTCGACCGCTTCTACCCGGTGGGCGCTTACCAGTGGCTGATCACCTGGCCGGCGGAGCCGGTCAACGGCTTCAACGTCGCCGGCGGTCTCGGCTGGATCCAGTTGGCGGGAGAGTTCCGCGAGCAGATCGGCCAAGATCTCGCCCGCCGTTCGACCCACCCACCGGAGCTCGCCGACGAGGTGCGGCGCGCCCGGCGACGGCGACAGCGGCAGGTCACCGAGGACGACCGTCGAGCCTTTCTGCCGGCCGGCGCCCTGCGCCCCGGTGACGCGCGCCTCGCCGCCATCGAAGGCCTCCTCGCCGATCCGACGGTCGACGTCCTGCCGGACCTGATGGCGCGCTTTACGCCACGGCTGACGGTGGCCTCCTTTTACCCGGTAGACCCGCTGCACCACTTCTTCGCCGCCAACCGCGGCGACGAGGGGCCCTTCGGCGAGGTCGTCGATGCCGGCTACCGCCTCACCGATCAGCGCCTCGGAGAGCTGATGGCGCAGGTCGGCGACGAGGTCCACTGGATCGTGCTTTCGGACCACGGCTGGGACTTCGAGCGCAACCACCACACCTGGGCACCGGCGGGCATGTTCTTCGCCCGCGGTCCGGCCTTCGAGGCCGGCCGGCGAATCGACGGCATGTCGGTCTATGACATCGCGCCGCTGGTGCTCCACTTGCTCCGCCTGCCGCAGCCGCAGGACATGCCGGGAGCGCGCCGAGGCGCCTTCCTCGAAGCCACCTCGGCCGACTATCGGCGGCAGTTCCCGCGCACCGCCTGGGGTGAAGTCGCCACCTACGAGCGCGGCCGCGGCGGCGACAGCACGCCAGTGCCTTCACCGCGCGACGAAGAGCTGCGCGAGACCATGCGCAGCCTGGGCTACATCCAGTAGGTCCCCGGCCAGCGCTCAGGGGCTAGGCGGCCTGGGCCAGGATCTGGCGCAGCACCCGAATGTTGTCGCGATGGCCGGTGAGGCGAGCCGTCACCTTGCCACGAATCGGATAGCCCAGCAGATAGAGGTCGCCGATAATGTCGAGCACCTTGTGGCGGGCGAACTCGTCCGGGAAGCGCAGCTCGGTGTTGATCACCTGGTCGTCCCCCACCAGGATGAAGTTGTCGAGGCGACCGCCGGAGCCCAGGCCGAGCTCGTTCATCATCTTGAGGTCGCGCATGAAGCCGAAGGTGCGGGCCGGCGCGATCTCCTCCCGATAGCCCGCCGGGCTGCCGAGCTCGAACTCGCAGAGCTGCTCGCCGAGGGGCGGTGGGTAGCGCAAGAAGTAGGACACGGCAAAGCCATCGTAGGGCTCGAGGAGCAGCGACTTGTCGCCCTCGCCGACCTGGAAGGGACGATCGACCACCAGCTCCCGCCGCGGCGCCGGCTGGTCGACGACGCCGACCTCATCGAGGGTCTTGCAGAACTCGACGGCCGAACCATCGAGGACCGGAATCTCGCCGTGCACCTTGATCAGGAGATTGGTCACCCCGTAAGCATGCAGGGCCGACAACAGGTGCTCGACGGTGCGAATGTTCTCGCCGTCCCGCGACAGGGTGGTGGCGTAGTCCGTATCCGCCACCATGCCGACGTGGCAGGGAATCTGGGTCCCCGTCGGCAGGGTCACGAAGTGAATCCCGCTGTTCGGCGGCAGCGGCTGGATCGCCATCCCGGTGCGACTTCCCGAGTGCAGACCGAGGCCGTAGAGCACCGTCGCCTTGCTCAAGGTGCGCTGTGGGCGCGGCGACTCGCGCAGCAGCGAAAGGGGCGGCGCCGGTTCGTAGTCGCGTTCCCCTTCCTGACGGCTGGGCAGCGGCTCCAAGGACGTCAAGCGGCGCCCGAGGGCGCCGGCGACGGCCTCGAGGGTACGGTTGTAGGACAGCGGCTTCTCGAGGTAATCGATCGCCCCCATCTTGATCGCCTTGACGGCGGTGGTCGCCGTGCCGTGGCCGGACATCATGATCACCGCTGCCGAGGGATCTTCGTCGCGCAGTGCCTGGAGGGTCTCGAGACCGTCGCGGTCCGGCAGCCAGATGTCGAGGAAGACGACGTCCGGACGGCGCCCCTGATAAAGGCTGAGGGCCTCGCTGCCACTGCCGGTGGCAACGGTTTCGTAGCCCTCGTCTTCGAGGATGCCAGAAAGGGCCGTGCGGATGCCCGGCTCATCGTCGACGATCAAAACCAAGTGACTCATGTGCTTTCCTTGTGAAGGGGCGGCGCGGAACCCAGCCTCGGCCGTCTTGGCGGCGACCCGATTCGCGCCTCCGGCTGGCAGTATAGGGGAGGATGGCCGCGACGAGAACTGTTCAAGGAAACACGACATGACGACGCTCCCGATACTCCCCTGCCAGCCTTCGTCCGCAGCAACGGCCGATCCGGAACCATCATGAGACGCCCAGCGGCCGACGATGGCGGCCGAGCCCGCGAAATCCTCACCGTCGGTCATCCGCTGCTCCATCGCCGGGCCGCTCCAGTGGCGGCGGACGACCCCGAGCTGGCGGGCGAAATCGCCGACCTCGCGGCCACTCTCACCGAGTTTCGCCGGCAGCACGGCTTCGGCCGCGGCCTGGCCGCGCCCCAGGTCGGCATCTCGAAGCGCCTGATCGTGCTCGACCTCGAGGCCGGCCCGTTGCCCTTGATCAACCCAGAGATCACCTGGCGCAGCACCGAGACATTCAGCCTGTGGGACGACTGCCTGTCGGTACCGGACCGCATCGCCCGCGTCCGCCGACACCGCAGCATTTCCCTGCACTACGACGACGCGGCCCGCCGACGACGCCACTGGCGCCACCTTCCGGCCGACCTCGCCGAGCTCCTGCAGCACGAGATCGACCACCTCGACGGCATCCTGATGATCGATCGCATCGCCGGGCCCGAAGATCTCGCGCCGCTGACAGAGCGCGCCCGCTATATCGGACCCCAGCGCCGCCAGCCCCGCATCACGGCGCCGGGCATCCGGCAGGCCACGGAGCTGGTCGATCCGGTCTTCGCCGACTCGCCCCAGTGGCAGTGCGAGGCCCTCGGGGAGGAACTCGGCGTCCGCCTGACCTTCAAGGTGGAAACCCTCAACCCGATCCGCTGCTTCAAGGGCCGTGGCGCCAGCGTCCTGGTGACGCACCACAAGGCCGACCAGGGCCGACGTCCGCTGGCCGCCGCCAGCGCCGGTAACTGGGGGCAGGCCCTCGCCTACTGCGGTCGCCGGGCCGAGATTCCGATCACCGTCTGGGCCGCCGAGACGGCCAACCCTCTCAAGGTCGAGCGCATGCGCCAGCTCGGCGCCGAAGTGCGGATCGCCGGCCGCGACTTCGATGCCGCCAAGGAAGAAGGTCGCCGCCTCGCCGCCGCCGAGGGCATGCGGTTCGTCGAGGATGGCCTCGAGCCGGAAGTCACCGCCGGTCACGGCTCGATGGCGATCGAGCTGTTCTCCTGGGCCGATGCGATGGACGATCCCCTCGACGCCCTGTTCGTTCCCCTCGGCAACGGCGCCATGCTGGCCGGCCTCGCCTGCTGGAGCAAGGCGGTTTCACCGTCGACCCGGGTGGTCGGCGTCGCCGCCGCCGGAGCACCCGCCATGCACGACTCCTGGCATCTTCCCGCCGGCAGCCCGCTGGTGGAGAGCGCCCGGGTCGAGACCATCGCCGACGGCCTCGGGGTGCGGGTTCCGATTCCCGAAGCGGTCGCCGACCTGCGCGACATCGTCGACGACGTGGTGCTGGTCGACGACCGCGAGATCGCCCGCGCCATGGCCCAGATCCACCGTCATGCCGGCCTGGTGACGGAACCTGCCGGCGCCGCCGGCCTCGCCGCCATCGCCGCCGCCCCCAGCCTCGCCGGCGAACACGTCGCCACGGTGATCTGTGGCAGCAATCTCGATCCCGCCCAGCGCCCTCTGCTGGCCGACAACGACGAGACCCCGCCCAAGCGGTGACTCCCGGCGCGGACGCCGGTCTGGTAGAAGGTAGGACCCTGTTCCCGAACCTCTTCGCCGAAGGAGACAGCCGTGCTTCGAGTGATCGTCTTCGTCCTTTGCCTGTTCACCGCTCTCACCACCGTCCCGGTGGAGCTCATCGCGACTCCGGCGCCGGCGACCGCTGCCGAACCTCAGGAGGAGAGCCTGGAGCTGATCTCCGGTAACCCGTTCGAACGCATGACCTGGGAGAACTTCGCCGAGCAGTGCCACCGCGAGATCCGGGAGGCGCTGCCGGACCTGCTGCTGGCGACCCTGCTGATGCTGGTCTTCTACGTCATCTATCAGGTGGTGTCGCGCATTCTCTGCGGCATCCTGCGGCGCACCCAGGCGGACCCGGCGCTCCAGGGCATCGTCGGCCGGCTGACCAAGTACGCCATCCTCGGGATCGGGTTGGTGATGGCGGCGGGCCAGATCGGGCTCAACATCGGCTCCCTGCTGGCCGGCCTCGGCGTTGCCGGTCTGGCCGTCGGCCTCGCCGCCCAGGAAACCTTGAGTAACCTGATGGCGGGCATCACGATTCTGTGGGACCGGCCCTTTCGCTCCGGCGATCGCGTCACCATCGCCGACACCTACGGCGAGGTGCTCGAGATCGGCCTACGCTCGACGCGCCTGCGCACGGTGCAGAACCGCGACGCTATCTTCCCCAACCGCGACGTGATCAATCAGAAGATCATCAATCACACCCTGTCGCCGGAGCTGCGCCTCGACATTCCCATCGGCATCGCCTACAAGGAGGACACGCGGCGAGCCCGAGAGGTTCTGCTGGCGGCGCTCGAAGACTTTCCCCGGCGCCACCAGCGCCGTCCTCCGGAGATTGCCGTCGTCGGCCTCGGCGATTCCGCCGTCGACCTCGAGCTGCGCCTCTGGCTGAGCGATCCCCACCTCGAGCGCCGGGCCGAGATCGAGCTCGTCGAGCTGGCCAAGATCGCCCTCGACGAGGCCGGCATCGAGATCCCCTTCCCGCAGCGCACTCTGCACCTCGGCGACGACGGCGTGAGGGATTTGCTGAAGGCGTCTTAGCAGGCTGCTGAAAAAGTCCGCTTCGCGACTTTTCCAGCGCTGCTAGCTGTTCTTTCCGAGAGGGGCTACGCGCCCTGACTGCGCGTCCCGGGCTGAGCGCCCCTGACTGCGCGTCCCGCTCCGGCCCAAGAAGCGCGGTTCTTGGGCCTCCTCTCCCGTCGCGGCGGCTGAGCCGCCGCCGAGCCCGTCTGGGCTCGGTCGCAGGTTGCCGATGAGTTTTTCAGCAACCTGCTAGCCCGAGAGCTTCTCCCAGTCCGAATCGGGGGCGTCGAGGGCGATGGCGAGGCCACCGTCGGAGCCGATGTAGAGCGGGTCCTTGACCACCTTGACCTTGCCGCCGCCGATCTCCGCCAGCTCGCGCTCGATGCGCTTGTCGAGGCCGCGGATCAGGGACGTCCCGCCGGCCAGGATGATGTTGCGCCGCACCCGTTCCTGGTACTCCGGTTCGACCCGCGTCAGCAGATCGACCATGGTCTCGATCATCGGCGGCAGCAGCGACTCGCAGGCCATCTGCATCGGCTCGGTGATGTCGACCTCCGTCGGCTTGCCGTGCACCGGCATGGTCACCACCACCGGCTCCGGTGCCGGCCCGACGAAGCTGTGCCGCTCCTTCCAGCCGCGCACCATGTGGATGGAGAACTTGGCTTCCGGGTAGCGCTGGGCGATCTGCAGCTCGAGCTGCTGGTCGAGCCAATCGCCGGCGGTGGTCAGGGTGCGCTGGTCCTCCTCCGTCGGCAGTCGCCCCTTCATGACGCAGAAATCGGCGGTGCCGGCACCGACATCGATGATCATGCTGTGCAGCAGGGCTTCGAGGCCGTAGGCGACGGCGAAGGGCTCGGAAACGATCATCAAGCCATCGACCAGATCGGCCAACGCCTTGCGCAGGTTCTGCTTGTTGACCCGCAGAGCTTCCGCCGGCACTCCCACCACCGCTCGCACCTTGCCGTTGTCGGCTTCACCACGGGCGAGACTGAGAAGATGCCGCAGCAGCTCCCGGACGGCCTCGTCGTCGCGCTGCGAGCCCTCCTTGATCAACCCCTCCTCGAGGGGCCGGTAGAGGTCCAGCATGGAGCGGTTGTCGAGGGCGTCGCGACCGATCAGGACCTCCTGCTTGAGGACCTTGCGGGCCACCATGTCGACCGGCCAGCCGACATAGCTTTCCACCACGTGGCGTTCGCCGTTGGATCCGGAGACGGAGCTGCGGGAGGTCCCCAGGTCGATTCCCACCCTCAGCACGTCATCGCTTTTCGTCATCAGCTCATCCTCTTCAGTTCCGGATTCTCGAGGGCGTCCGAGTAGGCTCGGATGCCCGCGAACACCGCTTCCGCCAGGAACTCTCGGTACAGGGGTTTGGCGAGCAGATCGGCTTCCTGCTCGTTGGAAAGACAAGACACTTCGGCCAGCACCGCCGGCATGTCGGTGTTCATCAAGACGATGAACGGCGCCGTCTTGACGCCACGATCGACCACCGACGGGTTGATCTTGCGCTGGGAGCGCAGCAGCGAGGTCTGAATCGCCTCCGCCAGGGCGCGCGACTCCTGCTGTCGCACCCCCACGAAGATGCCCTCGAGGAGGTCCCGCATATCGGTCAGGGAATATCCCGAACCGCGGTTCTCGCGCGCCGCGAACTGGTTCAGGATGGGATCGTCGGTGGAGCCGAGGTAGTAGGTCTCGACCCCGCGGACGGCCTGATTGGCGATCCAGTTGACGTGGATCGACACGAACAGGTCGGCCTTCGCGCCATTGGCGATCCGGGAACGGTCCTGCAGGGCGACGTCGACGTCGCTGTCGCGGGTCATCACCACCTCGAAGGAGTCGGCTTCCAGCAGGCGCCGCAGCCGGAGACCGATGTCGAGGGTGATGTCTTTCTCGTTGACGCCGGCCGGGGTGCGCGTTCCCGGACTCGGGCCGCCGTGCCCCGGGTCGATCACGACTCGCCGCACGGCGAGCGGGAAGACTGCCGAGTCCACCGGCCGGGGAGCGCTGGTCAGGCTCTCGGCGATCGGCGCCGGCGCCGCCTCCGCCCCAGCGCCGGCCTCGCTGCCGCCCTCGGGAGTCGCGGGCGAGCGATCGGCGCGAGCCGCCACCGGCACCACCGTCGGTGGCGACGACAGGACCCAGTAGGAGGGCAAGGCGAGCCCGGCGGGAACCAGCGCCGCAACCGCCCAGCGCAAGGCGACCCGCAGATAGCGCCGACCGCGGCGCACCTTCCAAGGCATGGAGCCGCGCATCAACTCGACGTTCTGAGCCACCAGCTCACTCAGAACCCGACGCTTGATGCGCTTGGCGCTCGCCATCGCTTTTCGCCCGGGGTCGGACTAGGGTCCCTGGAACCGCAGGCGCAGGCGATCGCCGCGGACGTCGACGTCCGCCAGCTCGACGCTCGCCGCGGTGAGATCGACCACCACATGGAGCTCGTCCGGATCGGTCTCGACGTGATGGCCGGTCCGCACCCGCGCCACCGCTGCCGAGCCGACCTCGACGGAACCACCGGCAAAGGGCTCGACGATGCCACGGATCTTGACCACTTCGCGCGGGTTGGCGCCGCCGAGATGGAAGCTCTGCACCGCCGACGACGAAAAGGCCCCATCGCCCTGCACGACGACGATGGTGGCTCCGCCGTCCCGCTCCCAGCGAATGTCCTCGACTCGCCGCACCGGCGGCAGATTGGCGGCCGGAGCCGGCGCGGCGATCGACGGCGCAGCAGGTGCCGGGGCGGAGGCGGCCGAAGAATCCCCCGCCGGCGCTCCATCGGCGACCTCGCCGGCGCCGGCCGGCTCCCCCACAGCCGCAGTCGGCTCGCCGGCCGAGGCTTCATCGGCCGACTCCGTCGCAGCTCCCTCGTCTGTCGAGGTGAGAGATTCATCGCTCGTTTCGGCAGCGACTGCCGCCTCCTGACCCACCGCCGGCGGTGCGCTGGCAACCACGTCGTCACCGCTGGGGCCGCGACCAAAGAAAAACCAAAAGGCCAACGCCACCACCGCCAAGGCCCCGAGGATCCAAAGCCAGGGCTGGCGATAAAACGGCACATTGGCGGCCGACGCGCTCCCACCGTAGTTCCTGGCGAAGGAAGCGTCCGAGGACTCGCCGTCCCAGCTTTCGGGGGTCGATTGCACGGCCGGCTCGTCGGCAACCATCGGGCTGACCGGCGGGGCGCTCGCCGGCGGCTCCGAGAAGTCGAAGGTCGCCGGGGCCGGCTCCGGGACTGCCGGAGATGCCTCGAAGGCAGGCATCACGGGGCTGTCCAGATCGCTCGCCTCGTCGATCGCCGGCAGCACCTCGCCGAAGGAGGCCGAAGGCTCCGCCTCAACCGGCGGCACAGAGACCGGAGTCTCAGCCAACTCCGGGGCCACCGACGGCGACTCCGGCAACGGCGGCACGGCTTCGATCGGTGGCGCGGCACCGGCGTCGAGCTCTTCCGGCGGCGCCGGCGGCGGCGAGAAGTCGAAGACCGGCCGGTCTTCCGACTCCGGCCCTTCGTTGAGCGCTCCAAAGGAGGCTCCGGAGGCGGCCAGCGAGAGGCCTGCCTGAGAATCGTCGGTGGGCGGCTGCGACGGCGGTCGGGGCGCCTCGAGGCCGCCGAATGACGGCGTTTCCGGTGGCTTCGGCATCTGGCGGTCGACGGCCTCCTCGATGGCGGCGTTCAAAGTCTCCGGGCTGACCTCGTCGAGCGCCTCCGGTAGGCTCTCGATGGGCGCCATCGGCACCGCCTCGCGCTGCCGCTCGGCGGCGCTGTCGGCGGCCGGATCACTTTCCCGCACATAGCGGTCGACCACTTGGAAGATGAGCTCTCGGCTACCCGGCGTGAGCTCGAGGAAGCGCAGGCCGAGGCCGCGTGGGTACTCCGGACCCTCCGGCTGCTCGCGCACCCACAGCACCCGGCCGCGACCTTCGATCGCCCGGCCGTCGGGGGTGAGACGAAACTCCACCGAGAAGGAAGTTCCCACCGGTCGAGGCTCTTCGGTCGCGATGAACATGCCGCCGAGGGAGATGTTGGAGGCGTGGGCAGCGACCCGCGAGCCGTCCTCGAAGGTCAGATGGACCTCGCCATCGAAGGGCACACGTCGAAAAATTCGAGGGGGAAATCTTCCGGCCAAAATCCGTTTCCGATGGCAGTTTGAGGTGCTGGAACGCGATCCGCTACGAGTCGGACATCATAATACATCGCCCCCATTCGCAGGCCCTTTCATGCGCTCGTCGAAGCGCGCTGTGAGGGCATCGAAGTAGGCGCGCTCGCGCCACAGGAGAAAAACCAGGCGGTCGACCAAGGACGCCGTGAGGACTTCCTCTTCGGCAAGGGGGACAGCCTCCTCCGCCTCGTCCCGCGGCCGTCGCCGCAACGCCCGACGCAGCAAGACCGCCCCCCGACGCAGCAGTCTTCGGCTGCCGGCGTAGGCCCGCCGGATCGCTTGCCGCACCGGCTGTGGATCGAGATCGTTCATCGTCTGCTCGACGACGGAGCGCACCCGCCGCAGCCCATCGAGATCGCCGGCGAGAGCCCCGAGCTGCCCTGCCCGAGCGATCAGCACACCCTCCTGGAGGACCTCCGACGATCGGTTGACGCTGTCGTGGAGGGTGAGTAGAAAGAGGAATTTGCGCAGCAGCTTGCGAAAGACATAGCCGATGAGCTTGAACACCGGCCACAGGAAGAGCCAGCGCAGACAGCCGCTGTCGAGACGGAACTCGGTCCCGGTCAAGACGCTCAGGCGATCGCCGTTCACCACCGCGCCGGACTCCCCCAGAAGATCGCGCACCATCCGCCGGCGGACCACCCGCAGGGCCCAGTCGTCGACCCCCGGCAAAGGAATCCAAGGGCACATGCCGGCCAGCACGCCGAACAGGGCGATACGGCGGAAGCCGGCCGGTGCTGCGGCCATCGGAACCTGCGAGTGTGGAGGTACCGGCGCCATGGGCGCGATTCTATGGTCGATCAGAGGATCGACGAGCACCGCCCCGAAATCCCCACCGTCGAGGCGCCAGCGCTTCCGCGGAATGACGCGCCCACAGCTCCGCGAGGCGGCATCGGCTCGGGAGATGGGTTAGATTCGAGTCCGGTCTCTCGAATCTCCGCCGCGCCCGACAGAGATAGAGGCGCGGGATCGAAGCGATGCCCTACCGCCGCCCCATCTCCGGACTCTACGCCTTCGGCATTCTGGCCTTCGTGCTGGCCGCCCTGTCGGTGCTCGACATGTATCTGCCGCGGCCCTATGACGGCGTCATTCTCGACACCGACTCGCCGGGCGGCATCCGCGTCCGCCGAGTCGAGACCGGCTCCGGCGCCGAGATCGCCGGCATTCGGCCCGGAGATCTCATCCTGGGCATGGATCGCTCGCTCCTCAACTCGCCCGAGCAAGCCGCCGAAACCCTCAATCGCTACCGCATCGGAGAGTTCGTTTCCTATCTCGTCAAGCGGCCCCGCGGCCTGGACGGCGATCTCTCCTTCCGCCTGCCGGATCCCGCCCTCGACCGCCCCTTCGAAGTCGAGGTCGAGCTCGGGCGGCGGCAGATCGGCACCACCGGCTATCTCTTCGCCTGCCTCCTCGGCGGCGGCTTCTTCGCGATCGGCTTCTTCGTTCTCAAGCAGCAACCGGCGCTGCGCGTCAGCCAGGTGTTCTTCGTCCTCTGCACCCTCTTTCTGCTGATCCTGGTGTGCCGCCTGAGACCCGCGTCCTACTCCGAGATCGACAACCTGGTGCTGAGCACCGGGACCGCCGCCCTGGTCCTCCTGCCGGCGAGCTTTCTCCACCTCTTTCTGATCTTTCCGCGTCCCATCTGGGACGGCCGTTGGGGCCCGCGCCTGGCGGCCCTGGGCGGACGCTGGAGCTGGCCCCTGCTGCTCAGCTCCCTCTACCTCTTGCCGGTGGCGGTCTTGGCCGGATCCCTCTGGTGGACTCGCCAGCCGGGCGCCGCGCCGCGATTGATCAGCGGCGCTCCGGCCGCCAACTGGTGGCTGGTGGCGGCCTTCGTGCCGATCGGCCTCGGCGTCCTGGCGGCCAACGCCACCCGCCTGCCGTCCCGCCGCGAGCGCCGCGGTGCCGGCTGGGTCCTGTTCGGCTCCCTCGCCGGTCTCGGCCCGTTCCTGCTCGCCGCCGTGGTGGTGCCGAGCTTCCTCGAGACCGAGCGCTTCCTCAACTGGGGCCTGGTTCCGTTGGCGTTGATCCCCTTGACCTTCTCTTACGCCATCATCCGCTTCCAGCTGATGAATGTGCGGGTGATTCTGCGCAAGAGCCTTCTGTACACCCTGACAACGGCTCTCGTCACCGGCCTCTACGCCCTCGGCATCGCCTCCTTCAATGCTGTCTTCCGCGGCACCGAGCTTGCCGCCTCGCCCTACTTTCCGCTGGTCTTCGCTCTCGCCATCGTGCTGCTCTTCGAGCCGCTGCGGCGCTCCGTGCAGGTTCCCGTCGACCGCTTCTTCTTCGCCGACCGCACCCGCCTGCAGCGCACCCTCGTCGAGATGGGGGCGGCCTACGCCGACCGCGTCGACCCGGCGGTGGTGGTCCACGATCTGGTGCGCCGCCTGCCCGATCTCCTCGGCTTGCGCTTTTCGGCGCTCTATCTCTTCGAGGACGACGACCTGGTGCGGGCCGACGGTCCAGCCGAGCTCCCGGACCGTTTCCCGCTGCCGGCACTGCTCTATCGCCATCTCCGCGGCCACCGCGTGCTGGCCCGCATGCACGACCTCGCCTCGGTGCGCCGCCAGGATGCTGCCGCCGCGCAACTGCTTGACGACCTCGCCCTGGCCGGCGTCGAAGGCATCGGAGCTCTCGCCACCTCGCGCCGCCGGGTCGGTCTCGTCCTGCTCTCCGGCCCCAACGGCCAGACGCCCCTCGAGGAAGAGGACTGGACCCTCTTGCGCGGGCTGCTCAATCAGGCGGCCATCGCCCTCGAAACCAGCATCTTGCTCGAGGAGCGCGCCCGCCAGGCGGAGATCGAGCGCGACCTCGAGATCGCCTCCGCCATCCAGCGCTCGCTGTTGCCCGATGCGGTGACCCTCGACGCCAGCTGGCAAGTGGCGGCGGCCTGTCATCCGGCGCGCCACATCGGTGGCGACTTCTACGCCGTCATTCCGGGCCCGGCACCGGCCGGCAAAGCGGTGATCTACGGCGACGTCTCCGGCAAGTCCGTTCCCGGCGCCCTGATGATGATGGCCGCCAAAGAGGTCCTGCATTCCCTGGCCCTCGCCAATCACGATCCCAACGACCTCTTCGACCTCGCCAACGCCCGCCTCTACGAGCTCGGCCAACGCAGCTTCGTCTCTCTCGGCTACCTCACCCCATGCCGCGACGGGCACGGCCTGCGCTACCTTCTCGCCGGCCAGCCGCAGCCCCTCAAGCGAGCCCTCGGCGGCGAGATCGAAACCCTGCCCTTGGCGGACCATCGTCTGCCCCTGGGAGCTCTGCGTAGCAAGGGCTACCGCAGCCTCGAGGTGGGCCTGCAACCCGGCGAGATTCTGCTCGTATATTCGGACGGAGTCCTCGACGCCCGCGCCCCGGACGGTGAATTCTTCGGCGTGCAGCGACTCGCCGAGGTGCTCGCCGCCTCGGCGGCCGAGCCGGAAGCGGTGGTGGCCAGCGTGCTGGCGGCTCTCGCCGACTTCACCCGCGGCGAAGAGCCGTACGATGATCTGACCGTCCTCGCCCTCGGCCGCTCGAGGGAGGAGACGACGAGGACCCGACCGACATGAAGAAGCTCGCCCTACCGCTGATCGTCCTGCTCTGCGCCGCCGTCGCCATCGCCGTCACGGCGCGCGACCCGGCGCCGGCCTGGTCGACCGTCTCCGAGGAGGCGATGGCCGCCTTCGAAGCCGGGCTTCAGGCGCAGATGAAGCTCTACACCGCCGAGTCGAATGAGCACTTCCGCCGCGCCGTCGAGATCGACCCGGACTTTGTCGGCGCCAAGCTCGCCTGGTGGTGGAACGTCCGCGGCAGCGAAACGGCGAAGAAGCTCAAGCAGGAGATCGAGGCCGTCGACCTCACCACCCTGACGCCGCGGGAAGTCGTTCTGGTGCGCTATCGCCTGGCCGAGGACCAGAAGGACCAGGAGACTGCGGACCGGGTGCTCGCCGAATACCTCGAGCGCTACCCGGACGACCCCTTCGTGTTCAAGATCGAGTGCCAAAAACGCTGGGATCAGCAGCGCTTCCTGGAGGCCGAAGAGTGCTATCGGCGCCTCATCGCCGACGATCCCAACTGGGTGATGGCGCAAAATCTCCTCGGCTATCTGGCGATGTCGCGGGGCGACTTCCGAGCCGCCGAAGAGCAGTTCACGATCTACCGCTACCTGGCCCCGGATCAGGCCAATCCCCACGACTCGATGGGCGAGCTCCTAGCCCTCACCGGCCGTTTCGACGAGGCGGCGGAGAACTTCCGCCGCGCCATCGAGGTACGCCAGGACTTCTGCCCCGCCTGGGGTCACCTGGTGGAGAGCTACCTCCTCGCCGGCTCCCACGACGAGGCCCGCCGGGCGATCGAAGCCGGCCTCGACAGCGAGTACTGCCGGCAGTTCTACCGCGATATCAACCCGCAGTGCTTCGTCGACCTCGACGAGCGCTTCGCCCTCGCCGACTGGAAGGCCGTCTGGCAGCTCGCGGACGATCCCGCCTGCCCGGACCTGCCGCGTTTCTCGCCGGTGCCCTTCTTCCGCGCCGCCCTCGCCCTCGACCGGCGCGAAGACGCCAAAGAGCTACGCGAAATGATCGCCGGCTACAAGTCGGACCCCGGCGAGCCCTCCGACCTGATCCCCTTCCTGGAGGCCATCGAGCTCGACTTCGATGGCGATCCCGCCGCCGCCGAGCCTCTCCTCGCCGCCATCGACGACCGCCTGCACTACTGGTCCCTGCAGTCCGGCACCTTCAAGGTGGCGGTCAAGATCCAGCACGCCAAGGTGCTCCGCCAACTCGGCAGAGAGGACGAGGCGAATGCCCGGCTGGCGGAAGCGCGACGAGTCAACCCGGTCCTGACGGAGCGCTGGAACGGCGTCTTCGGCGGCCAGCCCCAGGACACCGCCCGCGCCCGCTGACGCCGCGAGCGACCGGCAGCGCGCCGGTTCCCCCCATTTCCCGACCTCGGGATATGCTTGTGCGTAACGATGAGCGATTTCCGAGGGTGAGCCCGAGCAGAGCGATGATCACCGCCATGATCAGCAAGAAGGGTGGTGTCGGTAAGACCACCACCACCGTCAACCTCGCCGGCGCCCTCGCCCGCACCGGTCAACGGGTGCTGCTGGTCGACCTCGACAGCCAAGCCTCGGCCTCCCGCTCCCTCGGCGTGCCGCGCTCCAAGCTCGCTCCCTCGATCGCCGACGTTCTCTTCTGGGGAACCCCGACTCGCGAAGCGGTGCGCTCGACGGAGGTCGAGAACCTCGACCTGATCACGGCGTCGGCGGACCTGGTCTCGGCGGACATCGATCTCGGCCAGTCGCGGCAGCGCGAGACTCGCCTGCGCTCGGCCCTCGATCCGCTACGCGACTCCTACGACGCCATTCTGCTCGACTGCTCCCCGTCGCTGTCGCTGCTACCGATCAACGCGCTGACCGCCGCCGACGCCTTCATCGCCCCGGTTGTACCGCACTTCCTCGCCATCGAAGGGGTCGAAAGCCTGCTCAAGGCGGCCCAGCGGGTACGGGCCTACTTCAATCGCGATCTCGAGTGTCTCGGCATCCTGATGACGATGGTCGATTACCGGACCAACGAGACCCGCGCCAACGTCGAGCGCATCCGCCAGCAGTACGGGCGCATGGTCTTCGGCGTCGAGATCCGCATCAACACGCGCCTGGCCGAGGCCCCCGGCCGAGGCAAGACCATCTTCGACTACGACCCCGAAGCCACCGGCGCCGCCGCCCACTCGCTGCTGGCGGTCGAGTACGCCCTGCGCAGCCGCGCCCTGCGGCGCCTCGCCGATGGCGACGAGAGCATCGCCGACACCGCTGCCGTCCAGGAGTCCTCGACAACAGAGCCCTCAGAGGAGAACGCAACCGAGCCCTCAGAGGACCAACGAGCGGACATTTCGGCGGAGACCGCCACGGCACCCTCGACGGAGAACTCTACAGAGCCCTCAGAGGACCAGCGAGTTGACATTTCGGCGGAGAGTGCGATGGCACCCTCAGCGGAGAACGGAGCGGAGCCCTCAGAGGATCAGCGAGCGGAAATTTCGGCGGAGAGCGCGACGGAGCCCTCGACGGAGTACGCAACAGAGCCCTCAGAGGATCAGCGAGCGGACATTTCGACGGAGAGCGCGACGGCACCGGCAGCGGAGAGCACAGCGGGGCCCTCAGAGGACCAGCGAGCGGACAATTCGGCGGAAGGCGCGACGGCACCCTCGACCGAGGGCGCAACAGGACCCTCGGGGATCGATCGAAAGGGCACTGAGGCAGAGAGCGCAGCGGGGCCCTCGGCAGGCGAGCCAACAGAGCTCTCAGCAGTCGAAACACCAGAGCCCTCGGTCGACGACCAAACGCGCACCACCCTCGCCGAACTGCGAGAGTCCGCCGAAGGCTGAAGGCCGAGCTCTCAGGAGATCCGGAGGGACTCGATCGGCGGCTCCCGCCGAGCCCGCGCCAGGCACCCCACCGCCTCCACCATCAGCCAGAGAGCCAGCACCAGCAAGACCAGGCCGACGGCGAAGAGCAGACCGCCACCGGCACCGCGATCGGCCCAGAAGTCGCGCAGGTTGGAGACCATCGCGATCAGCGTCGACACCATCATGAACACCGCCGGCAGGCCGGTGAACCAGGGATTGCGCCGGCGCTGCACCAGGTAGAGGGTGACCACCGTCAGGGCGAGACCGGCGAGCAACTGGTTGACGGTTCCGAACAAGCGCCACAGTGCCAACCCCGCCGGCCGCCCGGCGACCTCGTAGAAGGCGAAGAAGGCAATCACGGCGACCGCCGCGGCCGACGCCAAGAAGCGATTGTCGAGCACCTTCCAACCCAGCGTCTCGCCGATCTCCGAGATGTTGAAGCGCAGCAAGCGGGTGGCCGAATCGAGGGTGGTGAGGGCAAAGGACACCACCACCACGGCGATCAGGGCGGTCGCCCCGCGATGGTCCAGGACGCCGAGATTCTCGACGAAGTGAGCCGCCCCGGTGATGAACACGCCGACCTGCTTGCCGAGGCCCTGAATCGACGACCAATCGTGGTAGGTACTGCTCCACACCTCCGCAGCCGACAGGCCCGAACGACCGAGGACGCCGGCGGTACAGGCGACCACCGCCAACAGGCCGAGGAGCGACTCACCGACCATGCCGCCGTAGCCGATGAACCGGGCGTCGGTCTCGCTCGCGATCTGCTTCGCCGTGGTTCCCGACGACACCAGGGAGTGGAAGCCGCTGGCGGCGCCACAGGCGATGACGATGAAGACGAAGGGCAGGAAGCTCGGCGCCCCCTCGGGATTCATGCGGAAGGCCGGCGCCGCGAACTCCGGCGCGCCGACGAAGACTCCGACGTAGGCCAGACCGAGGCCGAGGTAGAGCAGCAGGGAGTTGAGAAAATCGCGCGCCTGCAACAGGCTCCAGACCGGCAGCACGGAGGCGATGAAGGCATAGGCGAGGAGAATCCAGACCCATTGCGGCTGGCTCGGCCAGGCGGCGCGCTCGAGGCCGAGGGTCGGCAAGCGCAAGCCGGCATAGACGCCGACCAACAGCAGACCGAAGCCGGCCGCCGCCAGCGGCGCCAGGGACCAGCCCTTGCGATAGACCAGGTGCCCGGTGACCATCGCCACCAAGATCAGCAGGGCGGAGGGCAGAACCGCCGTCGGGAAGGACGAGGGGTCGGCCAGGGGCTGCGCCGGATCCCAGCTCTCGGTGATCGAGAACATCACCGCGATGACGTAGACGAACACTCCCATCGCCAGGGCGATGCCGAAGAAGATGATCAGGTGGAAAAGCGTCTTGGCGCGGCGCCCGATGATGCCCTCGGTCACCTTCCCGATCGACATACCGCGGGCCCGCATGCTGACCACCAAGGCTCCGAAGTCGTGGACACAGCCGACCAGGACAGCACCGAGCAGCACCCACAGCAGGGCCGGAGCCCAGCCCCAGATGACCGCCACCGCCGGCCCCAACATCGGAGACAGGCCGGTGATCGACGCATAGTGATGCCCAAAGAGCACGAACCGCCCCGTCGGAACGTAGTCGACGCCATCGCGCTGGGCGTGAGCCGGCGTCTCGGCCCTGGGATCGAGGGCGAAAACCCGCCGCGCCAGATAGCGGGCATAGACGAAGTACCCGGTGGCATAGCCCAGCAGGCAGAGAGCGGTGACGACGGCGACCATGGCAACTCCCGATCAAGCACGAATCAAGGTTCGCGGGATTCTACTCCGCCCCGCCGCCTCCACAGGACAGGGCAAGCCAACCCGGCGCTGGGAGGGTAAGCTTCCCTGGCAGGGAAAAGCTCCGACACCGCAGCGAGTCTTCGCCCCGTAATCCGGGGCGGCAAGGTTGTTGCACTGCTTTGAAGGGAGTCGCAATCCCGGCCTGCGGGCTTGCGGCCATCGATTGACGATAGATGCCGACAAGGAGGATCTCATGACCCGACGATCCCTGAAGATTGCGCTTTCCACGCTAGCGATTGCCCTCACCCTGGGAACTTCGACGGTCTTCGGCCAGGCGGCCGATCAGTCCCTCGAGATCAAGCGTCTGACCACCCGCGTCCGCCACGTCGACAGCGGCGAGGTCTACAACTACGAGCTCGGCCAGCACATCCCGCTGCAGGTCGGTGAGCGGGTGGTGATTCGCCTGCGCGGCGAGGGTCCGGCAATTCGCAAGGCGATCGATCTGCGGGCTCGCTGGGAGGTCAACCGCGGCGGCTGGCGCCTCGACGTTCTGAAATCGCAACCCGATTTCATCGAGCTCCGCGCAGTGTCCTCCAATGAGGACAACCGCGGCAAGAACGGCAACCTGAGCCAGCTCGAGTTCACCTTGCAGGGTCCCTACACCGGACGCAAGGTCATCCTGCACGGTTTCCTGACCTTCGATATCGGCGGTAGCGGCCACGGCGGTGGTGGCGGCGGCGATCTCGGCGGTGGAGACTCTTCCAGTGCCGCCGCTCGAGCCGTCGTCGGCAGCCTCTACCACGGCATCCTCGGGCGCGCTCCTTCGAGCCGCGAGCTGAGCACCGCCACCGATCGCGTCGACCGCTACGGTGTCGGCGAGGTGCGGACCCTGGCCGCCAACCTCGCAGCCGACGCACGGGCACCGCGCGGCGACCGTTGGCAGAGCCGTCAGCTGATCGGCGACCTCTACCGCGCCCTGCTCGGTCGAACCGGAACGGATCAGCAGATGTGGGACCGGGACCAGGGCTTTCGCGACGCCGTTTCGACCTTCATGAATCGCGGATTGAGCCCCGTCGTCGATGTCCTGGTGACCTCCGAAGAGTTTCGGCGCCACCAGGGCCTCGACCGCCTGGCGGCCTCGCCGCCGCGCGGCGTGCGCCGACGCAACTGATCTGAATTCCTTTTGAATTCAGGATCTTTCCGGGCTGCCGCATCGCGGCAGCCCGGTTTGCTTGTGCTAGGCTGGTGGCCACTTCGAGGAGCCACCGATGAGCCAGGCAACATCCCCTTCCGAGACCTCTGCCGCCTCCCAGGAAGCCTCCAATCCGGGATCCCGGGCGCCCGACACCGCGGTTCTCGACCGGGCCGTCACCGCCGTCGCCGAGTCGAAACAGCGCTGGGCCCGGCTCGGTCTGAAGGAGCGCCGACGCCTCCTCGACCGCACCGCCCGCGAGTTTCTCGCCGTCGCACCGCGCTGGGCGGAAGCCGGTCTGGCCGCCAAAGGGCTGACCGAGGGCGGCCCCGCCGGCGGCGAGGAATGGCTCACCGGCCCCTACCTGGTAGTGCGCAATCTCCGGCTGCTCCACGATGCCCTCGAAGACATCGCCGAAGCCGGCAAACCGGAGATTCCGGGACCGGTCAAGACCCGTCCCGATGGCCGGGTCACGGCCGGTGTCTTTCCCAGCTCCCTCTATGACCGCATGTTCTACCCCAACGTCACGGCGGAAGTTTGGATGCAGCCTGGGGTGGCCCTGACGGATCTCCCGAGCACTCAGGCGGTGGCCTACGACGACCCGCCCCCGGAAGGTCGCTCGGTGCTGGTCCTGGGCGCCGGCAACGTTTCCTCCATCGGACCGATGGATGCGCTCTACAAGCTGTTCGTGGAGAAGAAGACGGTGGTGGTCAAGGCGCACCCGGTCAACGCCTTCCTCGGTCCGCTCTTCGAGGAGGGGTTCGCCAGCCTGATCGCCGAGGGCTTCCTGCGCATCGTCTACGGCGGAGCCGAGGAGGGTGACTACCTTTGTCGCCACCCGGAGATCGACGAGATTCACATCACCGGGTCGGATCGCACCTACGACGCCATCGTCTTCGGTCCCGGTGCCGACGGTCAGGCCGCCAAGGCCGAGAACCGGCCCCGCAACCAGAAGACGATCACCGCCGAGCTCGGCAACGTCAGCCCGGTGATCGTGGTTCCCGGGCCCTGGAAAGACGGCGACTTCTCGTACCAGGCCCAAAACCTCGCCGCCATGCTGGTCAACAACGCCGGCTTCAACTGCAACGCCACCCGAGTCATCGTGTTGCCCGCCAGTTGGCCCGGGAGCGATCGCCTGCTCGACGAGCTGCGTCGGACCCTGGAGCGAATTTCCACCCGCCAGGCCTACTATCCCGGCGCCCGGGATCGCTTCGCCGCCTTTCAGGAAGCCCATCCCGAGATGGAGACCTTCGGCCAGCCGGCCGAGGGCGAGCTCCCCTGGGCGCTGGTGCCGGACGTCGATCCGCGCGAATCGGACGACATCTGCTTCCGCCAGGAAGCCTTCTGTGGGCTTTTCGCCGCCACCCGCCTCGCCGGCGACGACCTCGAGGACTACCTCGAAAGGGCCACCGAGTTCTGCAATCAGGCCCTCTGGGGCAGCCTCAACGCAACCCTCATCGTGCACCCGGCGGCGCGCCGCAAGGCCGCCGTCGAAGAGGCGATTTCAAACCTGCGCTACGGCACCGTGGCGGTCAACCACTGGGCAGCCGTCGGCTACGGCCTGGTGGTCACCACCTGGGGAGCCTTCCCGGGCCATCCGGCCCAGGACATCCAGTCCGGCAACGGCGTCGTGCACAACACGCTGATGTTCTCCCGCGCCGAGAAGAGCGTCGTCCGGGCACCCTTTCGGGCCATGCCCAAGCCGCCGTGGTTCCCGGGGCACCGCACCGACGCCGAGCTCGCCGAGGCGCTGACCCGGTTCGAGGCCGCCCCGTCGCCGTTCCGCCTACCGGGCATCTTCTGGGAAGCCCTGCGCGGTTAGATGGCGCGCGACACCGCCTGAATCAGGCCGTTCGAATTTTGTGGGGAAAAGAGAAAACTCCAGGGAACTCCGGCCTCCGCGAAGAAGCGGAGTTCCCTGGACAATCCGTCGGAACGCCCTCCCTGACCGCCCGACGACCAACTCATGTGAGACCAACGCTCCGGATTCACAGTCTCCGGAAACTCCCTCAAACCTGCAACCTTCAAATCAGTGATTCAACACTATCCAGCGCGGCCACTCTTTTCTTAGAGCAGGATGCGTGCCAGGTTCGCAATCGCCATGTTTCCAGGGCTTTTTCGCCTTCAGGGCCCAAAGACTGACGTAATTTGTCAAGATTGCGAGACAATTTCTGGCGTTCGACCCTGAAGCCTGCCGATGAGTCCACAAAGGTGAACCGAATCGGAACAGTCGCACCTTTTCGGTCGTCAGGAAGAGCGCCGACGAGCGATGAAGCAGAAGTCATCGTTCTCGAGGGCCCCGGCCTCGATCAGCCAACGCTCGAGGTCGCACATCATGGCGGCCAGCGCCAGGGCTCTGTCGTCCTCCGGCACCTGATCACCGGCCACGGCCTCGTAGGTCGAGAAGACGCGCTGACGCACCGCCCCGCCGAGGGGCCGCCGTAGCTCGACGGCGAAGGACTCGGCCAACAGCTCCTCCATCGCGACGGCAGCAGCGCGGCGCCGCTCCTGATACCAGCCCGCCACCGACCGCCGCCACCTCGCGGACGCCACCGGCACGCCGAGGTGAGGCAGGCACTGACGGGCGTAGTGCAGGGCCCGCCGGCTGCCGAAGCCACCGGTCGGCCCGCCGTACTCGTCACCCAACCAGCGACCACCGGCCACCAGGCGCTGCGCGATGGCCGAGACCAAGGCTTGGCGATCCTCCGCCAAGCCGAGAACCCCATTGGTCAGAACCAGGTCGAAGGGCCCCGCCGGAATCGCCTCGTGGCGGGGATCGATCACCACCGGATCGATGCCGCCGGCCGCCACCTGGCCGGCCAGCCAGCGGCGCTGATCATCGACCAGCACCAGCACACGGTCCCCCGGCGCCGGCCCGGCTTCGGCCAGCACCCAGGTCCACCAGTCACACTCGGGAAAGCCCGAGGACCACTCCTGGAGCGTGTCGCGGACGGACGGCCAGGCCAAGCCCAGCCGGCGGTTCCAGGACGGACGCGAATGCACTTCGGCGGTGGCCACCGCGCCGTTCTCCCCTTCCCCATCGCCCAGCAGCGGCAGCGCCCGCGGCCTGCGGTCAGGCGAGCCCCCGCGACGCCCGGGTCCGCCAGGCAGCTGCGCCACCGCGACGACGAAGTCGGCGGGCAGCACACCTTCCGCCATCAGCGCTTCCTCGACGAAGCAGAGAAAGGCCAAGAGTCGATCGTCCCAGATCTCCGTCGGCGAGAAGTTCTGCACGATGTCGTAGAGCAGATGATGCAGGATCGTGCCGCCGTAGGGAGCGCGCCAGAGGACTTCGAAGGTGCGCGAGGTCCACTCCTCGAGTGAGGCCGAGCGCACCGCCTCGGAAGGGTCGGTGGCGATCATCTCCTCGACCGTCGGCACTTCCTTGCGTGGATAGATGCCGCCGGTGGCCGCACTGCGTCGAAATCGTTCTGGCAGACGAGCCAGCAGGCGGTTGATCACCGCCATCTGGCGCTGCGTGAACTGAAAGCGGGTCGGACCAACGTACTCGTTCAGGATCAACAGGCCGTCCGGCGCCAGCACCCGCTCGAGCTCGCCGTAGCAGTGCTCCAGGTTCTCGACGTGGTGCAGCACCGAATGGGCGATGACCACGTCGTAGCGCGCTCGCGGCAGCCGATCGAGATTGAGGTCGATCACCTGGTAGCGCAGATTGTCGAGCCCTTCGGCAGCGGCCTGCTGGCGCGCTCGCTCGACGGCGTCGGCGGCGACGTCGCAAGCATCGTTGGCGGCGATCCGCGGATCGCCGGCGATCGAGCGCTCGAGCCAGCCTTCTCCACAGCCCAAGACGGCGACGGTGAGATCCTGGCCCCGCACCCAACGATTCCAGGTCCAGGTGAGCCAGTCCTGGGCGGGATCTCCGGAGACCAGACGATTGAGGTACGCCCGCACCACCGGCGAACCCATCCAGTGGATCTCCGCCAGCTGGCGGGTGTGGTCGGCGTCCCCCCAGTGGGAGGACACCCGATCCCGACTCATTCCCCGCCCAGCACCCGCTTGATCTTGGTGCCGGCGGCGAGGCGGTCGCCGCGCTGCACGCGATTGATCAGCTCGAGGGTTTCGATCGGCACCGACGACGGCCAGCGCCAGTTGACCTCCTCCAGCGTCAGCTCGCGGGGCAGGGTGAAGATCTCGACCCGCTTCGGCTCGATATTCAGGATCCGCCGATCGGTGAGGCGAGAGAAGCTGGCGACGGACGATTGCAGCGGCGTGCCCACCGACTGCCACCGCGGCTCCATGGTGTAGCCCATAAGCTGGAACACCTGCTCGCGATAGCCGATGAAGGCGGCCAGGCCGACGATGTCCTCGGCCTGCTCCCGCGGCACCGAGAAGTAGTTGCCGGAGGACGACAGCCCCCGCACCACCGAGCCGAGGGCATTGCCGCGGCGAATCCCCTGCTGCGAGAAGAACTCACGGGCCGCCGCTTCCGGCGAATCCCCCTGCGCCAGCCGAAGCACCATGGCAGCGTCCTCCTGCGGGCTGATGGCGATCACCTGCTGACGCTGGTTGACGGTCTTCCACCCGTCCGGGAAGTCGAGGCGGAAGGCCATGTCCGGGTGGTAGAAGGTCGAGCCTTCGAAATAGCCTTCGCGCGGATTGGGGCCGAAGGTCATACCGCTGACGCGTTCGAGGAAGCGCTCCGTCCCGACTTCCCTACCGGTCTCCGTCTCGCCCGCCGCGGCCACCGCCGCAGCGATCCGCTCGCGCCGGTTCTCCGGCGGTGGATGAGTGGCCAGCCAGCCGGGAACACGGCCCTCGGCACCGGCCGCCCGGCTCACCGCCCCGAGCATCTCGAAGACCCCGATCATCTCCATCGGGTCGTAGTCGGCCCGGCGCAGGTAGCGCAGGCCGAGATCGTCGGCCTGGCGCTCGTCGTCACGGCCATACTTCAGGAACAGCAGGCCCATGCCGGTCTGCAGCAGATTGCCGGCGCGCTGGAGAGAGGGCTCGACCATCATGCCGATGCCGAGACCGAGGGTCGCCAGCTGTGCCTTGCTCAAGCGCGACACGCTGTGGCGCCCGGTGACGTGGCCGATCTCGTGGCCGAGCACCGCCGCCAGCTCGGCCTCGTTGTTCATGTGGGTGAGGATGCCGCGGGTGATGTAGATGAAGCCACCGGGCAAGGCGAAGGCGTTGACCACCGGATCATCCACCACCCGAAAGGTCCACGGCAGGTTGGGCCGTTCCGACGCCGCCGCCAGGCGCTGGCCGAGGTCCGAGACATAGCGCTGCGCCTCTTCGTCCGGATAGAGGCCGAGGGAGGCGACGATCTGCTGATCCGACTGCCGTCCCATGGCGATCTCTTGCTGTTCGCTGATCAAGGCGAGCTGGGTCTTGCCGGTCGCCGGGTTGGTGGCGCACCCGATCCACGGCACGGTGAACACCAGGGCGAGGGCGAGGCTAAAGAATCGACTCATCGTTGGTTCCTCTTGGTCGTCTGCGACGGCAGACCGCGGTACCGGCGATTCGATCATCCATCAATCCGCCTCGTGGTGCACCACCTCTTCGTGGAGGCGCACCACGGTGCGTAAGTTCAAATACTGCGCCAGCCGAAAACCGGCATAGGCCACCACCAGGAGAATAGCCCAGGTGAAGACTCCCTGCTCACCGCGCCCGGGTTCGAGAAACGGTGTCCCTGTCGATCGGAACCAGAACAACACCACCACCGCCGCCAGGCAGAGCAACGACACCGCCAGGGCGCGGCGACTGGCCCGCCGCAGCTCCTCGCGCTCGATGGCCACGATGGCGTCGGCATCGAGGTCACCGTCGCGCGGAATCCGCAAGCCGGCGACGTCGTCGACCAACAGGGCACGAACCGCCTTACCGCGCCACACCTCAGGCCCCCTTGTTCCGCTCCCAAGGCCGGCGGTCGAAGTAGCTCTTGGTGAGCTTGGACACCAAGCCCGAGAGCAACAACACCGCGACCAGGTTGGGGAAGGTCACCATCCCCAGAGCGACATCGCCGAGGGCCCAGATGGTCGCCAAGGGTGCCACCGCACCCAAGAAGTGCATCACCACGAACACCAGCTTGTAGGGCAAGACCGCCTTGCTACCGAAGATGTAATTGACGCTGCGGTCACCGTAGTAGCTCCAGGAGATTGCCGTCGAGACCGCAAACAGCATCACCGACAACAGCACGATGTATCCCCCCGCCTTGCCCAACGCCCTCTCGAAGGCCAGCTTGGTCAGCGGCGCTCCATTCTCGACCGCCGCCCCATAGAGACTCTCGTAGCTCTGACCATCGCGGCCCCGGGCCGTGCCGTCGGCCGACACCAGGACTCCGTCGAAGGGCACCTGCTGGGCGAGATCGACATAGAAGCGCTCGATCGCGACCTCGTGCCAGGCGAAACGCGCGCCGTCACCCTGAGGGTAGCCATCGACGATCTGGATCTCGGCCTCCGGATCGCTCGAGCCGTCGGCCACCGCCACCCAGGAAGAATCGCCACCGCTCAGGTTGAGCTCCGTTGCCACCCGCTGGTTCCAAACGCCGGTGATCAGAATCACCAGACCGGTCATGGTGCAGATCAGAATCGTGTCGATGAACGGCTCGAGGAGCGCCACCACGCCCTCCGAAACCGGTTCGTCGGTCTTGGCGGCCGCGTGAGCGACCGGCGCCGAGCCCTGACCGGCCTCGTTCGAGAACAGGCCGCGCTTGACGCCCCACATCATGGTGAGGAGCAAGGCGCCGGTGCCGGTGCCGGCAACCCCCGCCGAAGGATTGAACGCCTCGCGGAAGATCAGCCCGAAGGTCGGAGCGATCTCGCTGGCATTCGAGATCAGGATGATCATGGCGCCAAAGACGTAGACCGCCGCCATCACCGGTGCCAGGATGCCGGTCACCTTGCCGATCCGGCGAATGCCACCGAGGATCACCAGCGCGACGATCGCCGAGGTCACCAAACCGGTGAGCCAGGGTGAGATGCCGAACTCCGTGAGCACCGTGTCCGAAACCGTATTGGCCTGAATGCCGTTGCCGGTCAGGAACGAGGTGATGATGAGGGCGCCGGCGAAGAAGATCGCCAGCGGCTTCCAGCGCCGACCGAGGCCCTTCTCGATGTAGTACATCGGGCCGCCCGAAACGGAGCCTTCCCAAACCTTGGCATCCTGGTCCGGGAACTCCACCTCGCGAAAGTGCAGCGCCAGCGTCACCTCCGAGTACTTCAGGGCCATGCCGAAGAGGGCCGTGACCCACATCCAAAAGAGAGCTCCCGGGCCGCCCCAGTGAATCGCGATCGCCACCCCGGCGATGTTGCCGATGCCGACGGTGGCCGACAGAGCGGTGGTCAGGGCCTGGAAGTGGGAGACGTCGCCGGGCTCATCCGGATCGTCGTATCGTCCACTGGTGACGCCGAAGCCATGGACCAGGCGTCGAACCTGGATGAATCCCAGTCGCAGCGTCATGAAGAGGCCGGTGCCGAGCAGAGCGATCACCAGGAAGGGAATGCGCTCCTCCCCGACCGGAATCCCCGTCTGCCACACCAGATGTTCGAGCCAACCGATGATTGCTGCGATTCTGTCCATGCTTCTCCCTCGGCCCTTGCAGTTTCCTGGCGGCCCGCCGTGTGCGAGCGACGACCCGAGCTCACCCCGCGGGGTGAGCACGGCAGACGGACTACTGGCTTTCGGCCAAGCCGGACGGGGCCCTGCTCCGACGCCTTCCGCGATGGCGGAAAGGCCTTCGGATGCGACCCGTTTTCAGCAACCCGTCAATGAAGGCCGAATTCTACCCCAGCCCGGAGCTGCGACCGCCCTCCCTATCTCGTTGAATCCAGAATGCCTTCGGTCCGTGGCGATCACCCTCGCCGAGCGCCCGCCGATTCGATCTAGGGTGCGATCACTGCTGAAGTCGCCGTCGGCCCCTCGAAGCTGGTTCGGCAGCGCTATGATCGGCACCGAATCCGCGATGCCACGTCGTCTTCTCCCCCTGCTCCTCGCCGCCCTCCTCACCGCTGCCGGCTGTGCCGCGCCAGCGGACGAAGTGGTGCTGCGTGCGGCGGTGGCTCGGCCCCCGGACTTGCTCGATCTCGACAGCCTGTTGCCCGCCGAGACGGTCTTTCGCTGGCAGCTCTCGCGCGACCCGGAGCGCTTTGCCTGGAGCGCCCGGCACGACAGCCGCCTCGAGCGCCGGAAAGATCAGGTGGTGATGGCCTCCGACAGCGGTGTCGCCACCATCGAGCGGTCGGCGGACCTCGTCGCTGCGGAGGTCGCTTTCGTCGAGGTCAAGCTGGCTGGCCTGCGCGGCGGCCGAGTCATTCTGGGCTGGTCCGGCGAGGAGACCGCAGACGCCTTCCTGACCCAGCCGGTGCGCCACCCCTACCACCGCTTCTTCAAGACCTACCGCTTCGCGGTGGGATCCGATCCCAGATGGCGGGGAACCATCGACCGCATCCGGCTGCGCATCGAAGGCTCGTCTCCGGATGGCTATGCCCTGCGCTATGTCCTGGGCGGTCGGCGCCAGTTCGATGGCAGTCGATGGCGACAGGCGGTCGACCGGCCGTGGAAGGTCTCCCATCAGGGCGAGGCCCGCGATGGCTGGCTGACGCCGGTCGACTCGCCGCGCCGCCTGGCGATGGGCAAAGTACCGCGGGGCGCCCGCCTCCATCTCGGTCACGCTCTCCTCGGGAGCCGGCCAGAGGCCACCCGTCTCATCGTCGAGCGTCTCCATGACGACGGCTCCCGGGAACCGCTCCTCGAGGTGGACCGGCAACCAGGACCCTGGCACGACGAGACGATCGACCTCGCCGCCATCGCCGGTGAAGATCTGGTCCTCGAGCTCGCCGCGACCTCGCCCCGATCCCCCGCCGACCCGACCGTGTCCCTCGCCGCCTGGAGCCGACCGCAGGTGATCGCGCCGCGGCCGGGGCGAGATCGCCCCAACGTGCTGCTGATCTCCCTCGACACCTTGCGGGCCGATCGCCTCTCGCTCTACGGTCACCACCGTCAAACCTCGCCCCTGCTGGATCGCTGGGCCGCTGGAGCCGCCGTTTTCGAACAGGCCCTCGCCGCTTCGCCCTGGACCCTCCCGTCCCACGTCTCGATGTTCACCGGCATCGACGCCCAGCGCCACGGGGTGAACTACAACAACGACCGGATGGGCGACGTGGCGACCCTCGCCGGTGCCCTGCAAGACCTCGGCTACGCCACCGAAGCGATCACCGGAGGTGGCTTCCTGCGCCCCGACTACGGCCTCGCACGCGGCTTCGACCGCTTTCGCTTCTGGCCCTCGCGACAGCGTCAGGAGAACGAGCTCACCCGCAATGTCGACCACGCCCTCGAACGCCTCGCCGAGCTCGCCGAGGGTCGCTTCTTCCTGTTATTCCACACCTACGAGATCCACTCGCCGTTCACTCCTCGGCAGCCCTGGTTCGAGACCTACTCGGGCGGTGCCAAGCTCGCCGGCAAGCTGGTGACCCGACAGCACAAGAGCGCCGCCGACCAAGGCTTCAAGACCCGCTACGGCTTCGCCCTGGAAACGCGTGCGGCGCCGGGCGAGGCGCCCCAGGACCGCCCCTTGACGGCAGCCGAGAAGGACCTCCCGGGCGATCTCTACGACAGCGCCATCGCCTACACCGACGTCCAGATCGGTCGCCTTCTCGCAGGCCTCGAAGAGCTCGCCCTGGATCGCGACACGGTGATCGTGATCACCTCCGATCACGGCGAGTTGCTGGGCGAGGACGGCCTCGCCAGCCACGCTTACCTGCGCCCCGAGAACCTGCGGGTACCGCTGTTGATCTCGACCCCCGAGGGACTCGGCGCAGGGCGCCGCATCGAGCGGCCGGTGGGCAGCGTCGATCTCCTGCCAACGCTGCTCGAGCTGGTCGGTGCCGAGCCCCTCGCAGGCCTCGACGGCACCTCCCTGCTCCCGCTCATGGCGGGCGAATCCGACGGCCCGCGCAGCACCTGGAGCTATGCCGGTGGCAGCAACGGAGGTCTTCAGGCCGACCTCGGCCGCCGCGGCGTTTTCACCTTCGACGACACCGCTTGGCGACCTCACGCCGAGATTGGTCACCCTGGCGGCGGGTCGGCCGCCGATCCGCGGGAGATCGAGGCCCTGAGGCGCTGGGCGAGTCAGCGCCTAAGCGAGAATCCCCGCGGCCTGTTTCTCCGCTTCCACAATCCTTCCGCGGAGACCGTTCAGGGCACCCTCGAGGGCCAGCGATTCGTACCCACGGGCCTCAAAGCCCTCGACCTACCTTGCGCTTGTGTCACCTGGCTAGACCAGCAGCGAATCGCCTTCGAGGTACCGCCGGGCAGCAGCTACACCTTGGTCTTTCGACGCCGCCTGCTGACCGACTTCCTGGGTCTCGCTATCGACGACGGTGAGCGCTTTCGGTTCGCCGTCGCCGAGCTCGGTGAGCGCACCGTGCTGGCGCAGCGCCATGGGACCTGGCAAATCGCCGACCACGAAGAAGAATCTCTGCCCTCCATCGTGCTGTGGCACGACGAGGGCGCCACCGCTGAGGCAGCTCGCACCGATGATCGCGAGCTCCGCGAGCAGCTCAAAGCCCTCGGGTACCTCGACTGAGGAGAATGTTCGAGATGCAAACCGAATCACGCACCTCGGGCGGCGCCAGTCGGCGTCGGAGAGCATCGAGGCCGGCCCTCCTGGTGCTCCTGGCGGCCGGCCTCTTCGGCGCCATGGCGAACCCAGCCAGCGGGTCGCTGCCCGCCCTGGAAGACCACCGCCCCCGCACCGCCCTGGTGCTCAGCGGAGGCGGAGCCCGCGGGGCGGCACACGTCGGCCTGCTCCAGGTCTTGGAAGAACAGCAAGTGGCCGTCGACTGCGTCGTCGGCACCAGCATGGGGGCCATCGTCGGGGGCCTCTACGCCGCCGGCTGGACTCCGGCGGAGCTCGAGGGGCACCTGCGCGACACCGACTGGAGAGACGTCTTCGACGACGCTCCGCCGCGCAAACGCACCTCCTTTCGGCGCAAGCAAGACGACTTCCTCCCCCTCTTTCCCATCGAGTTGGGCGTCTCGCGCCGTGGCCTTCGCGCTCCGGCCGGCCTGATCGCAGGCCGAAAGCTCGGCTTTCTGCTCCGGCGCCTCACCCTGCCCGCCGCCACCCTCGACGACTTCGACCGTCTCCCCCTCCCCTTCCGCGCCATTGCGGCGGACCTCGACAGTGGCGAAATGGTGGTGCTCGAGGGCGGCTCTCTGGCCGAGGCGCTGCGCGCCAGCATGTCGATCCCCGGCGCCTTCACGCCGGTTGAGATCGATGGTCGTACCCTGGTCGATGGCGGCATCGTGCGCAATCTGCCCGTCGACGTCGCCCGCGAGCTGTGCGCCGACCGGCCCGGCGACCGCGTCTTGGCCATCGACATCGGAACCCCTCCGAGATCCCTCAAGGGCACCGAGTCCTTCTTCACCGTCATGTTCCAGACCTTCAGCGTCATCAACAAGCGCAACGTGGAAGCTTCCCGCGACCAGATTCGCCCGAACGACCTACTGCTGTCTCCCGACCTCGGCGACATCTCGGCGGCCAGCTTCCAGCGCGTCGGCGAAGCCATCGCGCTCGGTCGTCGAGCTGCCCAGGAGAACCGGCTCGACCTGCAGCCCTTCGCCGTCTCGGAAGATCGCTTCGAGCAATTCGAACAGCGCCGCCAGCAGCAGCGGGCAGTCCCCGATCCGCTCCTCGCCGAGGTGGTGGTGCGCGGCGCCGAGCGCGTTGCCGCGCGTCAGATCACCGCGCGCCTGCGGACCCAGCCGGGGCAGCTTCTCAACTTCGAACAGCTCGGCCGCGACCTCAGCCGCATCTATCAGCTCGAGGAGTTCGAGCAGGTCGACTTCCGCTTCGAGGCTCTCCCCGCCGGTACCCGACTCGTCATCGAGGTCGAAGAGCGTCAGTGGGCACCGGCTGGCTATCTCCAACCGGGCCTTCAGCTCGAAGCCAATCTGGAAGGAGAGTCGGAGTTCCTGGCCATCGCCAACTACCGCCGAACACAGATCAATCGCCTCGGTGCCGAATGGAAGCTCCTGACCACTCTTGGCGACCAGGAGCGGATTTTCAGCGAGTTCTTCCAGCCCCTCGACTATCGCGGCTTCACCTTCATCGCCCCGTTTGTCCAGTGGCTCGAGGACGAACTCGTCGAGCCCACCGGCGAGCTCGGCGGCATCGACTTCGACCAGTTCGACATCGGAGTCGACGTCGGAGTGCAATTCGGGAATTATGGCGAGATCCGGTTCGGCGTCCAAAGCGGCCGAGTCCGCGGTAACAGCTCGCGGATTCGCAACCTGGTCGAGGCCGACACCGGCGGAATAGGCGCCGAGCTCACCTTTGACCGCCTTGACGAGATCGAGTTCCCGCGCTCGGGATCGCTGGCTCGCTTCGAGGTCTTCCGGTCCGACGCTAGCCTCGGCGCCGACGACGAATTCGACCTCGTCGAGGGCCAGCTCTTCGGCGCCGCCTCGCGCGGTCGAACCACCTTCTTCGGCGGCGCCGCCTACGGCAGCGCCCTCTCCACCGAGCTCCCCGACTACGCCGAGCTCGACCTCGGTGGCTTTTTCAACCTCTCCGGCCTCCGCCCCCAGGCGCTGCGCGGCGACGCCCTCGCCCTCGCCTCCGTCGGCGTCTATCGCGAAATGCGTCCAAAACTCTACGCCGGCATCGCCCTCGAAGCCGGCAACACCTGGGACGACGCCAGCGACCTCGACCTCGGCGATCTCGTCTACTCCGCCCTCGCCTACATCGGCCGCAAGACCTTCATCGGCCCCGTCTACCTCGGCTACGCCCAAACCGACCAAGGCGACGACTCCTTCTACTTCTTCCTCGGACGCACCTTCGACTGACTGAACGGGAACCAAGGAAGACCGTCCATTCCCAACAATCACGCCTATGGCGAAATCTCGCCACCGTCTATCCTCGCGAAAACGCCCTCCCAACGATTCCTCTCTCCTGAAAGAGTGAGCCCCTCTCTCACCTTCTGCATCGCAATGGCCACGAAGAAGTTAGCCACATCTTCAGCGGTCTCTTCATCATGGAAGGTCGTCATGATGTCCTTCAGGCCAGCGTAAGCCAAAAGATCATCAATGAAATCGTGAACTTCCTCAGCTCTAGGCCCGAAAGAGACGAAATAGACACACCCAGCTTCAATCAGGCTCTCAACTGCAGTCCGCAAGAGGCCGTTTCCTCGATGCCTCTCGTCCTCACAATCGAGCAAGGCTGCGACCGGCCCTCCGAGCTCCGGCATCGCGCGATCGAGATCTGAGTAGGCCAAATAATGAACCATCATTCTGCGCTCCTCAAGATCTCGAGAGGAGACACGCCGAACTCGCGCCCGAGAAGCCCAGAGCCTCGACCATGCCTACTGCGCCGAAGAAGAGAATCAAAATAGCCTGAACCGAAACCGAACCTCAATGCTCGGGAAGACCGGAATGAATTTCGACGTCACGAAAGCGCTCTCTGATCCGAGCATGAGCGACCTCGCTGCTTGTCACAATCTCCCAGAGATCACTGTCGTGGCACATCAGACTTAGTTCCACTGAACGGTAGTAATCCTCATCCATCGGGAAACGCGGCAGTCTCCGATCATCAACTGGAACGCAAGCAACCAAGTTGATCTCCTGGAACAGGCCAAGCGCCAGCGTCATCAAGTCTGGGCCGGAGTATTCAATACCGCCAGGACTATCCGACAATTGGGCTTCGATTGCGGCGACATTGATCTCGCCGGAACTCACAGCCTCCATCTCCAGAAGGCGCCAGGATCGCCCTTTCCAGATAGGAAGAACGATCCTCAGGACATCTTCGAAGCTCACTTCCAGACAACCCGACCTGTCACTATCTCTAATCTGAACGGTCTTCATGTTCACCTCTCTAAGGTATGAAGAAGGCTAGTACCGGAGCTCTTCTGCACGAAGACGCTTCCCTGTGGAGGGATCGTAGCGATGCTGATGGGGATCGGGATGGTCTCCACGGCCATGATTGGTGAAGTCAACATCGCGGACCTTTTCGCCATCGTGACCGAATTCACGGGCCTGAGTGTACTCTCCGCTCTTTGCACTACTTCGCCTGCCGAGTTGAGTGTGTGGGAGGTTGACGTCAGGAATCGCGTTTCCGTATTCATCTCGCGGCAGCGTTCGATCGGGCCGATAGGAGCCTGCAGGATTTGAATCTGTGGCCTTCACGACATCGACGATGTCATCGGCCTTTTGAACTCCCTTGTTGAGAAGGCCCGCTCCCCCAGGGACTCCCGGCAGAAGGATCGCAACAGAGTCGAGGGCGTTGTTGATGAAGGCCTGAGCTGCGGCAACCCCAGTATCGACCGAGGGATTCTCTTGGAAGTTGTTTGCGGCCTCGACCCAAGCCTCTTGGGAGGCTTTGAACGACGCGTAATCGAGAACCTCCCAGAAAATCCTGCCATCGGGATCCACATGCTTGACGGGATTACCCATGCCGTAGGCATATCGGTTCCAGCTTTGAGGTGACTCGACGATCGCCGACTCCCGTGCCGGATCGACGCTCAGAAACCGCCCATTGAGGGGATTGCAGTACCGGGCATGCATGTAGTCGAGGTCATCTCCCTGACCGGCGGTGCCGTGGGTGTCCCTCTCGTGGCCGGTGAACTTCATCCGCTCACTGGACCCATTGGGCACGGACTCTTCCCCAAAGGGAAAGTAGGTATGAAGCCCAGCGCTTCTCCCGTCGGCCTTGGTGATGAGCCGGGGCGTGCCGAGATGGTCGAGGTGGAAGAAGCGTAGCCCCTCGGCCGGCCTCCAGGAAGCCAGCAGTTGACCATCCCGATGGATGTGGTCTTCCCGGTGGTTCCAGGTGCCGGCG